>NZ_BTPU01000018.1:0-124946 GCF_036985595.1 Vallitalea maricola
GTTACCGATTTGTTTCCGTCAAAGTCGGTGTCTGTACTGCCATCGGAATTTTTTACAGTTAGAGTTATCGTATTAGCATCTCCTACTAATGAATCTAAAGATGCCGCCTCTGAAATTGCAGTTTCATGAGCTGTAACAGATAAAACTGGATCACTAACACTGATATCATCAATACACCATGCAGCAATATCAGCTACTCCATCCTGTCTTTCCATTCTAATTTCATCAATACACTCCCACTCAGCTCCAGTAAAAGAAACTTCAGTATCAGTATTAACAGGTGCCGTTATTGCTTTTTCAGCTGTAACAGGACTTCCATCTCTATACCCAGTTATAGAAATTACTATACTATTTCCATCTCCGTCTATACCTCCATCAATATGAAAAGATATAATCTTAAATTCATCTCCTGAAGTAGACTTTATTTGAACTATTTTGCCATTATTAGATGGAGTAACTTCGTCATAGTACCCCGTTATGATAAGTATATTATCACCCGAAGTAGGTGATAGTGGTGAATTGACTTCAGGCTTACTTAAAACATCTAAATATGCTTCCTCATCATTACTTCCATCCGCTTTAAATACCGCAAATGTCCAGCTCCCTATTGTTCTCGGACTGGAACCATAACCGGTTGAGGTCGAATCAAAGTTTTCATCTCCCGGCGTTGCAGCATATACCGTTATCAATTCAACATCCATGCCTAATTGACTAAAAAACATTCCAAGCACAAGTACTATTATTACCATTATTTTCTTGCTCAGTATAATCTTTTTCATCCATTTAACCTCCCATAAAAAATTTTATTTTAATCTATACACTATCCATATATAGCGAGTATCTTTTTTATGTATTTAGTTAAGATATTATATGAATTATAAAACTAGGATCCGTTCCCATCATTAGGAGAAAAAATATAGGATAAATACAGTATATAAATATTTGAAAACTACTAAAACAGAATGCTGATGTTGTTAATATTAATCAGGTATGACCCGTATAGAGCTAAACGCTAAATCTATATGTTAAATAATGATTTAACACGTTGGTAGAAGATACGAAGATTGATTTTAACTTAACGTTAAATAATGCTTGTTCTTTGTATTACTACCAACATTTTACAATAAATCAACAATTATTTCAACTAATTTCTATGAAAATTGGTATAATTATGCTGAATTATGTATAATTATATACCTTTTTCATTAAATGGAAGAAAAATTATACGTTTAATCAAATTTCCTTTTTAAAATAATTCTCCATTCAAAAAGCTGACAAGATTATTAAAATCCTATCAGCTCTAATTTACAATAGACGGCTGAGTGATTATACTGGTTTAACTACATTGAAAGTTCTTATTTATCACAGCATATTATTGCAGTATAATCACTAACTTATTTATTTTTTTAACAGCCTCAAAAGTAATTACCTTTTCTCACATATATTTATAATATCTTTTGAACTATCGAATCCTTCAACATTTAATCCTTTTTCTAAAAGAAGAATTAATATTCGACCCGTTCCTGTTGCAGGTTCAAGAATAGGTCCCTTACATGATTCTAATCATGTAAAATTCTACATCCCCAAAAGATTGACCTAATTATTCCATATTTCTTACAGGAACATAAATATCCATAACCGTATCCTGCCTGTAATGACACCGTTCATCGTAAAATTCAAAATCAAGTTTATTCTCATCATAAACATATCCACTGTCTTTAAACCAATCTTCAAAAATATATTTCCATGTTCCTGCAATAATCTTAGCAAAATCCTTTTGTTCTTTGTCATGTGTAGTATCAACAGGAATTGTTGTAAAAACAGCATATTCAGCTTCTGGAATTTCTACTGTTAACATATCTTCTTCTACCTTTGAAAAGTCATCAACAATAACACCTAAAAGATATATTGCCTTTCCATCTTCCGATAATGGAACACACAATCCCACTTCACCATGTTTAGATGGATTTAAAATATTGTACATTTTGCTTTCTAAATTTTCACCATTATAATTGCACCAGAAAGATGCAATATCTTTTGTATAGGTGACCCCAGTAATATTGATATTAATTCCATAACCAGCAACTTTAAAGGAAGGTTTTTTTACAATAACAGGATTCATCATATATCTCCCAATTTTACATGTTGCTTTTGTATCCGCGTATCCAGCCATTCGTATCATATACTGTTTAGGACTATAACCAAATGCTTTACGAAATGCTCTGGCAAAGCCACTGTGTGTTTCAAATCCATATTCCAAAGCAATATCTATAATTCTTCTACCTTCAAATAATTCTGTAGCTGCTAAAGACAATTTGCGTCCTCGAATGTATTCCATAACAGACATACCTTTACATAGATTAAAAACTCTACAAAATGGTAGGGAGAATACCCAGATTGACTAGCAACTTGCTCAATAGTGATATTTCCCTTGATATGATCTTCAATGAATTGAATACAACTTTCTATATCTTTTCTATAGTTCAATGTCCACTCCACCTTCATCTATTTTATTATAACAATAAATTTACAAGGAAACTATTCCTATTTTGCTAAATAATGATATTTATAAAATTCCCAATATAAATATTTCCATAGAAAAAGCCGACAAGATTCATTAATATCTTATCAGCTTTGCTTTAATCCGATATATTCATTTCCTAGTAAACGCCAATAAAGGCAATAACAGGGGCTACTCTATAATCCCTTATGATCAGCATCAGTTCTTTGGTTTTCACCTGATCAAGGCGTACAATCTTCTTGTACCCTACAACAGTACCTTCATAAACTTTAATGGGTTCTTTATTCTCTACAGCATATAACTCAAAACTTTCTATACGCTGACTTTTCTGAATGTTCTCTTTTATGACCACAAATGAGATATCCTGTTCAGTCTTCCAGCTCATTCGTAGAATAACAGGTTCTTTTCCTGCTGGTACCTCAAAATAACAGTCGTAATTATCTTTTCTAACTTGACTGACATCATTGGATTCAGGCGAAATCTCTGCTTCTATCTCAGCCTCTTCCAACAAATTGATTTCAAAATTCTTCCTCAGCTGATGGCCCATTTCCTTAAGGCGCTCAACATCATTCTCATGAATCAGCCCTCTCCTGTCTGGTGGCAGATTCAATAAAAAGGTAGCATTGCCGCCAACTGAATTGTAGTAAATCTCCAGCAGTTCCTCCAGTGATCTAACCTGATTATCCTCATGCTCATGATAAAACCAGCCCGGCCGTATGGATGTATTGACCTCAGCGGGGTACCAGATCAGCTTAGATTCATTCGCTAGAGCCTGCCTGCTTCCCAGATCCAGATCCATTGAAGATAGCTTCTTGAATCGGAATTCTGATACGTCCTCTTTTTGGCTGGCATCAGAAACCTTTTCAGCATCTCTGAGCTTCTCCGGTACAACACTCCATTCCGAAGGGCGTGTATCACCAGCTTCATTGCCACACCAGCGAATATCCGGACCACAGACAGATATGCAGGCCTTAGGTTGCAGCTCTCTAACAGTATTATAGTAACGATTCCAATCATAAACCTGTTTTTTACCATTATTCCCTTCGCCACAAGCACCATCTAACCATACAGAAAATATCTCACCATAATCAGTCAGAAGCTCTTTCAACTGGCTCACAAAATAATCGTCATAGAGTTTGCCCTGTCCATATCGTTTGTCATGTCTGTCCCAGGGTGACAGGTAGATGCCAAATTTGAGGCCTTCTTTTTTACAGGCCTTACTAACCTCTCTGACTAAGTCCCCATTACCACCTCTGAAAGGGCTGGCTGATATATTATGATCTGTATAGCGACTGGGCCATAAACAGAAACCGTCATGATGCTTGCAGGTCAAAATAAGTCCTTTCATCCCTGCTGCCTTCACAGCAGTTACCCATTGATTCGCATCCAATTCTAATGGATTAAACAAGGAAGGAGATTCATTACCATCTCCCCATTCTCTGTCAGTAAAAGTGTTGATAGTAAAATGTATGAAACCATAAAATTCAAGTTGCTGAAAAGCCATTTGCCTTTCAGAAGGTTTAACTTTAATCAAACGTTTATCCAACTTAATCATCCCATTACCTTTACCCTTTCACTCCAGATGTACTTACACCTTCAACAAATACTTTTTGTGTTAAGAAAAATACAATTATTATTGGCAGCAATACAAGTGTTGCACCTGCCATCTGCAAACCGTAGTCTATGACCTGACCTGAAGAAAACAGCTTAATACCTACTGACAGCATTTGTTTGTTCAGATCGCTGATGTACAAGTATGGTCCCATATAATCATTCCATGCCCATACAAATGAAAACAGCAGCATTGTCGCAATGGCTGGTTTTGCCAATGGTAAAATAATCCTTGTATAGATACGTCCATGTCCACAGCCATCAATTCTTGCTGCCTCGCTAAGAGATGCAGGTATGGCGATGAAAGCCTGACGCAACAAAAAGACAAAGTAAACATCTACCGTTGCAGGCAATATCAGCGCCCAGGGCGTATTCAGAATATGCAGCTTCTTAAAGATCATGTATCTTGGCATAATCATAATATCGCTTGGTATCATCAGCGCTGCCAACAGTATCAAAAAGATAATATCTCTACCTGCAAACTTGATTTTTGAAAAACCATAGGCTGTATAGCTGATAAAAAATACTTTTATTAACAATATCATACCCGTTACAAAGATTGTGTTCCAGTACCATCTTATAAAGTTGTAATACTCACTTGCAAATAATCCTTTAATATTATCCAGTGTAAAATGTTCTGGAAGGATATGAAAAGGAACTTTAAGCACTTCCCCACTCACTTTGAATGTAGATGATATCATAAAAATGAAAGGGAAAATACCACCGATGCCAATAAGCAACATAATGATAGTAAAGGACCATTTATATATTAATGATTTCTTATTCACACTAAACACCTCCTAATAATTGACCCATTTTTTCTGACCTCGCCACTGAATCAGCGTAATGATCATAACAATTGCAAACATCAGCATCGCCTGCGCACTGGCATAACTAGTTTCATATTTTGTGAACGCTGATCTAACAATATTCAAAGACATAACCACCGTACTTCTTCCAGGCTTCCCTTCTGTAAGGGACTGTATGATCGTAAAGTTCTGAAGAGATGTTATAATGGAGCTGATTAACAGGAAGAAACTCGTTGGTGAAACATAAGGCAATATGACATTTTTAATTTTGTGCCAGCGATTTGCACCGTCCATTTCAGCAGCTTCAAGCAATTCTCCAGGCACTTCCTGAAGTGCCGCCAAATAGGTAATCATATTTAGACCAACACCTTTCCATACAGCAATAATAGCGACCGTGGGCAATGCCCATCCCATGTCCAATAGGGGTGGTCGTTCAAGCCCCATGTTCATTAAAAACTGACCTAAAATCCCCTTTGCACCCAAAAGAAGCTTAAATATGACTGCCACAGCCACCATATTGGATACATAGGGCAAAAAGATCATAGACCTCAAAGAATTTTTCATGAAAACTCCTTTATTCAGAATTACTGCCAGCATAAAGCCCAATACCATAATAAGCGGTACATATATTAAGGAATATTTGACTGTATTAAATAAAGCTTCCATTGTATCAGCATCCTGAAACATTCTTACATAATTGTCAAAGCCCACAAATCTGACATTCTCCAGATTATTGATAAATTTAACATTCACGAATGAAAGGATAATGGAAACAACAAATGGAATGCCTGTAAATACGATAAACATCAAAACATAAGGTAATATAAATATATATCCGGCAAGATTTTCATTGTCGGATTTTTTCTTCTTTTTCTTAGCTGTATACTTCTGCATCTCTGCCTCCTTATACTAACCTATATTCTATACATCATTTTTTAAGTAACACATCAGATTGTAAAATACATTGTCTAGAAACAAAGAAACTACATCTCGTTCTGCAAGTCAGATTTGTCTCCTATAAGAAATAAAGGGACAGGTACTATGACCAGTCCCTTATTCCTTATCTTAATTAATTGTCAGATGCCATATCTTCCTTAATAGCTTTATCAGATCTCTCTTTGATATGTGCAATGGCATCCTCAAGGCTTTGTGCACCCTGACCATACATTTGACCTTCTTCTGTCCAGATTTGAGAAATAACTGTGTCTGCAGTACCAATGATTTTCTCAGAAACGATTTTACGCTCTGGATTAAACCATGCATTAACAAAATCTTCTTCTGTCACGTTATCTTTTGAATAAGCTGGTACAAGTTCATTTGTTACATAGTCAGATATCTCTTGGTCTGTCAAGTCTGTTCTTGCAGGAATACGACCATGACCTAATTTATATTGGTTTTCTGCCATACATTTGATAGCTTCAAAAGCAGCATCTGCATTTTTAGATGAAGCAGATACACCATAAGCACCTGTAACAGCTAGAGTTGAAGATTCTTGTCCTTCTGGGTAAGGCATTGGAAGAATACCGAATTCCCAATCTCTTGGGTATTTCTCAAAGTTATTCATCATGGACATAACCCATCCTCCACAAACAAACATACCCATATTACCGCTTGCTACAAAGGAGTTCCATGGATAAGCACCTGATGCATACATAATGCTGTCTGGTTGGACTTTATCAACATTACCAAGATCATAGTAGAACTGTAGACCTTTAGCAAAAAGTGAATCATCAAAATTTGAAGTACCATCCTCATTATAAGCTTGAGCACCTGATTGCATTGCCCATAAGTAGTTATAGCAATCATAGTCAAGCATAAATGATCCCCATACATCTGCATCTGCATTAGTTAGTTTCTTAGCTGTTTCAATATATTTTTCCCAAGTCCAGCCTTCTGCTGTTGGGTATTCCACACCTGCTTCATCAAAAATCTTCTTGTTATAGAATGTAAGCCATATGTCATTAAAAGCTGGTAGTCCATAGGAAAGACCGTCATCAAAGACCGGAACACTGTCCCCAAACACTGACTGAATATCATAATTATCTGCTTCAGCAAGTTCATTAAGAGGCTCAAGAACACCTGCCTGATAATATGTTTTCAGTTTCTGTGTTGTACCATAGACGATATCTATGTCGTCGCCTGCCATTAATGATACAAGCTGTTTATCAACTTCTCCGGCATTCGTATTGGGAATAATTGTGAAGTCAATCTGAATACCAGTCTTTTCTTTAACTAGTTCCACTAGTTCTACAGCCTCGCCACCAGTAGAACTGGTTTCACTGACACCATAGTGTAGTACAACGCCTTCAAATGGCTTGTCCGTTTTTGAAGCACTATCAGCATTATCATCCGTCTTCTTATCTGTAGACGTTGAACCTGAATTATTTTCTGCCTTTTTACTGCCACAACCAGCCACAGAAAATGCAAGAATTAGTGTCAAAAGGATTGCCAAGCTTCTTTTTAAGTTTGAGTTAATCATAGGTGATACCTCCTCATTTATTGTATCTTCATTATACGCTTCTTCAACCCCTCTTTCTATAGGCGAGATTTTGACTTTATGGTCTAAAATTGTCTATAGCAGTATAGATTAATCATTATCTTCCAATATCTCAATATCCTTGAATGTCATTTTGGGAATGGTGATGATGCATACCGTTCCCAGACCTTTTTTGCTGTAGATTCTCACCCCATTTTCGACACCAAAATAGAGTCTTAGCCTGTCAGAAATATTGTGCAGTCCTATGCCGGTACTTTTTCTTGGTTGGTGATTTTTCTGCTGCAAATCCCGTTTCCCGTATCTAATCTGCTCACGTACTGCTACCAGCTTTTCCTTATCCATACCAATGCCGTTGTCAGTAATAACAAATCTCACCTCATCAGAACGGACAACAACTTTAATACGCAACTTCATAGTGTGCTCCTGTTCATCTAAAGCATAGAGGAAGGCATTTTCAGCCACTGGCTGTAAAATCAGCTTTAGGGAATACAGATCCCTAATTGCCTCTGCGTCCATTAGCAGCTCACATTCAAACAGATCATCATATCTACTTTTCTGGATATTGATATACGCCATCAAGTGCTCTATTTCTCTGGATATTTTTACCAAAGCTTCGCCATCACTAATGGAGAGCCGGTACATACGTCCCAGAGAGGCGGCTATCCTGCCAATATCCTGCCGTCCCGCTTCATTGGATTTCCATACGATAGTCTCAAGAGTATTATATAGAAAATGAGGATTAATTTGATTCATCAAAACCTCCATCTCAAGTTCCTTTTTTTTCTTCTCCATGAGCAGCTTTTCTTTAATGTTATGATTGATGCTTCTAAGCATGTCATTATAGGAATCAATCATATTACCGATTTCTGAATCTGCCTTCACCTGAACATATGCATTCAGATTACCGTGATTAACTTCCATCATAGATTCACTTAGCTCAGCAATAGGGTATGTAAAGCGTTTGAAAAAGTAAAGTATCATGACACCGCATCCCAGAATACTGATAATGATAATCCATGTTATTCTGAAATAAAGTTTGTTCACATCATCCACCGCATTCTCTATAGGAACCATCAGTACTGTCATCCAGTCATTCACATCAGATTCAGCAATTGACATAGAATACCTAACGCTGTCAACTGTCATAGAGAATTGATTCCCTGATCTGTCAAGAATAGACTTTAGAATCTCCGGTCTTATCTCCTTTGAGGCAATGACATTTAGATCAGAAGATGACAGCAAAACACCGCTGTTAGTAATGATATATATTTTGCCGTCTTCCTGTGCGGCAATATCCGCATATTTTAAATAAAGGGATTCCTCCCTCAAGGCAAAAATGTGGATATATGGATAGCCGGCTCTTAAGGCTGAATAAATTCTTCTCGTGCCAAAGATGACATTATCCTTACGCAAATCATCATATGGAGTTTCCTTCAAGAAATTTTCCTGTAGTGGATACCAGAAAAAATGGGTAAGGCGTTCCTTATTGGTAATCCCCATGTTTTCCAGTCTTTTGATTTGCTCGGAACCATCGTAATTGGCATCAACAATATTAAAAAGCTCTGTATCGCCATTTTTTCTAACTGTGTAAATTGCTGCAATTTGTTCATTGTTATTGAGCCTGTTATAACCATTAAATATCTGATTGGCAATTTTTAAGACGGCTACCCGTTTTTCTATGACTTTTTCTGGTCCATAGGACTGGTCCAGCTCCTTAATAAGCCGTTGGTCTTTAGCAAAACTGTCCGAAACACTGTAAATGTTATGGACCGTCTCATCAATCTTATCTTGTACCTCTCTAGCACTGAAATCCAAAGCTTTCAATGATCTCTGCTGCATAGACGCCTTTGTCTGAAAAAAAAGTATAGTTACAATAAACAATATGGGCACCAGTATAGCAAGGATAAACCCAATAACCCTATGAACAACTTTTGTATGCTTATATTTCATCTGTATTTTTCCTTCCTAAAGTGTTACGGAAATCATGGGGGCTCAATCCATAATACCGTTTGAATACTCTGATGAAGCCTGAAGCATCTGCATAGCCAGTCATATTGGCAATCTCATAGATCTTTTTAGTATGATCCAACAGCAGTACTTTTGAAAATTCCATACGCTTGTTGAGCAAATACTCTCTAAAATTAATACCAAATTCATTTTTAAACATCTTAGAAATGTAGGCAGGATTCTTTCTTAATAAAGATGCCACATAGTCAAGGGACATATAATTGTTGTAAAACTCCTCATTAATAATGTCTCTCACCTGACTTGCCACCGTATTGTTCTTCCTTAGATCACCTTTAACACTTTGGATTTCATCAGAAAGAGCCGACAGAATCTGATTGACATAGGCCTCCTTGTCTGTCAGTAAATCAATAGTATAGATATCCGTATAGGAAATCCCCAGCTTCTGCATGATTTTCTCAAGTTGCAGATAGTATCCAAGACTCCATTTGGACATATTAAAGAGTAGTTCCAAACAAATATGATCAATGATAAAGTCTTCTTTTATTGTCTTTCTTTGAAAATAGGAAAATACGGAGGAAATTTCCTCCCTAATAAGGTCTTTCTTGTTGGCCAGAATATGTTTTTGAAGTGCCGCTATGTCAAAGGCAACACTAAAATCAAACCGCTCCTCCTTTAATTCTGCATATAAAATTATCGGCCTTTGATCTTGGTGCATACTTATCTGTTTCAAGCTCCAGTTGGCTTGTTCATAATGTCTAGGCAGATTCATTGGCTGAAGACATGAATTACTTATTCCGATGAATAAGCAATAACCGGTTTTATCCTTGATATTTTCATAAAGGCCCTCTGAAAATGTCATAATATCCTCACCATCTAAAAAGTCTTCCGAAAGAATGCCGATAATTTGTTCTTCCCTATTCAGGATAAAACGGCCTCCTCTACCCTTCACATAGTCATTGCACAGTTTAATAAACTCCAGTATATCCTTGTGTTTAATAGACTGCTCAGCAAGTGTTGGATCATAAAGCCGGCAAGCCAGAACACAGCCCCCATTAATTCTAATATTACAATGCTCTTCTAAATCTTCCATATACTCTTCTAGCATCTCTTCATCCACGTAACCATTCAGTAGTGCCACCAGCTTCTTTTCGTATAAATAAGCTTCACTCTCTTCCAGTTGCTGCTGCATACGTAGATAAGCCTGTTTTTTTTCTGCCTCTTCGTCCAATTTCTGTTTCATTTTTCGGAACAAAGCTTCAAACTCGTCAAAATCCGTTGGCTTTAAAAGGTATTCTACAACGCTGTTCTTGATGGACATATTAAGATATTCAAAGTCACTATAACCACTCAATATAATGATTTTAATCTGTGGATAATGAGTATTCAAATACTGCATCAGCTCTACACCATCCATTTTAGGCATACGAATATCCGATAAAACGATGTCCGGCTGCTCTTTTTCAATGAGTTTTAGAGCTTCCAAACCATTGATGGCCTGCCCTATCACCTTAAATCCCCATTCATCCCATGGATTCCCATATGTCAAACCGTTACGAATGGATTTTTCATCATCAACAATCAATAACTTATACACTGTCATCACCACACTTTAGTTTTTTATGCCTGTTTCTATAAGTGTATTATAAACTTGAATCACTCCTGTAACAATACCAATCATCTCTCTCCAAAAAATAACAGTAAGGGGTAGTCTCAGTTTTCCACTAAAACAGCCCCTTTATACCTAGTCTTTACCAGTACATTTGCCAGTCTTTTGTCATCCGCATCAATCCTTCAATAAAGAAATAATCCCCCCAAATCACCATCTCATTTACACCCACATGATCGGGTTTTGAATAAACACCTTCAAAGAGTAAACCATTTGCTGATGTGTTGAAGGTTGTATAATGGCGTATTAACGATGCCATTGAAGTTTTTGCCAGTTCCTTGTAAGTTTTCTGCCTGCTGTCACCATGAATATATTTATCCATCTCAAGGATGCCACAAATAGCAATGGTCGCTGCCGACGTATCTCGTTCTTCCTCTCCTTTTGTAAAACAAAGATCCCAATAGGGTACCTTATCTTCAGGTAAATGATCCTTGTAGTAATCCGTAACTTGTTTATAGGCCTCAATAAAAACGTCGTCCTTCAGGTAGTGGTAGCAAAGGGCAAAACCATATATCGCCCATGCCTGTCCACGGGCCCAGCATGAGTCATCCCCATATCCCTGAGCTGTTACACCCCTTAAAGGTTCTCCTGTCAAAGGATCAAAGTAGTAGGTATGATAAGTAGATGAATCCTCACGCATTAATACCTGTTTAGCTGTATAGGCATGGTTCTTAGCAACCACCAGATATTTTTCATCCCCAGTTGTTTCATAAGCCCAAAAGAGTAGAGGCAAGTTCATATAACAGTCAATAATCAACCGGTACATTTTAGGGTCATCAATAGGTCCCCATGCCTGTATGAAACCTCCTTTTTCCTTATAGCGCTCCAGAAGACGGTCTGCTGCCTTAAGGGCTGTTTCTTTCCCTATTACACTACCTGTCACCTTATAGTCTGCAACACAGGAAAGGGAATAAAGAAATCCGATATCATGTGTATCCATCCCCCAATTGTTTTCCAGACGCTTCTTAAAGGAGAGTGTGTGTTTCTGTCCAAGTGCTTTATACCTTTCATCTGATGTCCATTCATAAGCCAGCCATATCAAACCGCTCCAAAAACTCTGTGTCCAGTCATTCCTATTGTCATGTAACTCATACTGATTATTATGACTACTGGACTCAGGAAATCTGTTACCGCATTGCTTCACATTTTTATTAATCTTAATTAAAGCCTCATCAATGGCGCCAGCCAATAGAGATTGGTCAAATACTTTATCCATAGTAACCTCCTATCATATCATGTTTGTGTCAAACTGTCAGATTATCACTGCAATTTCTTTCATAATGCTTCCACATAATCTCATTCCCTTTGAGAGCTAGTTCTTCTTTATGACCTCTGCCATCGTAGATTACGGTCTCCTGAAGAATATCCGTATTATTGACAAGGCAGTATTTACCTGTTCCGGGATAGTAATTAACTTCAATATTATAATTTTCGCTGAACCAACACTTTATTCGGTTTTCTTTCGATGCAGCCCAGAAGATTGCCTTGTAAAATAGACGACTGTTTTCAAAAGAATAGGGCAGTCCGCTGAAATACACACTTCTACCATTACCAAATTCGTTGACTGCCATCTGTACATTGTGCTTTTCCATAGCAAGGATTCTGGCACCATCTAGGGCATAGATATTCTTGATTTCCTCTCCAAAACTTATTTTGCTAAATCCCTTAGTGATAAAGTGGTCATGAATGTCCCAGTTATACTTATCAGTAGAGAGGCTAAAGCCGACTTCTTTGTTAACACCAAGAACATTGGCCATCTGGAAGTATCTTCCTTGATGCTCACTAGCCGTAGGTTCACCAACACCGATGAATCCTTTCCCTTCGGCAACAAACCTTTTAATGTGCTCAATCAGCATTGGGTTATCCCACACATTGCCACCGCTAGTTGCCGTGTAAGCGTCCCCTATATTGATAATGACATCACATTGTTCTAGAACTTCATAGGAATCCATTACTTCCTCAAATGAAAGAAACTTAACATCAAAAGGCATGCCACTTAGACTTTCCAATATGCCTGCATAAGAATAAGTTTGTTTATAATCAATAGCATGGGCAACCATATGGGTACCCCAAGAACGGACCTGACCCCAGGCATTCAGTATCCCTACTGTCATATGGCTGTATGGCTTTTCAGAACCAATGTTATCATAGAGCATTCTGAATTCGTCACAAACCTTCTCAATATAGTCAATAAAGCCTTCCTGCTCATAAGCCAGCTTTAGATAACCGCCATAACCAATCCTGTCCAGAGGTTTTCTAAGAATCGCTCGACGGGCTGTCACCCAGTTTTCTTTGGCTTCTTTGAGAGGATTCCCGTTCTCATTGAAGACATCTGGGAAGAAGTATGGTAGGAAACGACCTTCTGTATACTTGACACCAGGGATGTCTGATATCAAACGCAAGGTTGTTCCATTGCCAACAGATCCAACAACCGCATCCAGACCGATTTCCTTGAAATAAGGGCCGAATGGTTCCGTACCAATCCAGTGATCTCCAAGAAACATCATAGCTTCTTTACCATATTCATGACAAAGATCCACAAACTTTTTCGTCAGTTTTGCTACTTCTCTCATCTGGAAATTCATAAAATCTCTGAATTCTTTGCTAGGCATGCGGAAAGTGTTATTATGGTAACCTTTATCTATAATGAACTCAGGTCTAAATGTATAGCCGACTTCTTTTTCAAACTGTTCAAGGATATAAGGAGATACACTAGCACTATAGCCAAACCAGTCAACAAACTTTTCTTTACCCTTTTCATTGAAAACTAATGTAAACTGGTGGAAAAATGTCGTAAAACGAACCACGTCCGTCCCTGGGTTTGCTTCAAGCCATCTTCTCAGCTTTTCCAGAACATACTTCTGAGTTTTTGGCTGACGGACATCATAACCTATCTGATGTTCCACGTTTTCCCAGCTGTTTACAATAAAATTGTACATATGAACCGGGTCCCACATGATATACGCAAGGAAGCTGACAGTATAGTCATGAAACGGCTCTGGTTTTTTAATCTCCACAGTCATTGTATCCTCATGATAAAGCCATTTATCAGGATCAAGTCTCTCACCGGTAACACGATCTACCACTTCCCACCATTTCCTGATGTCATCATAGCTGTTTGGTTTCAACTGTTCACTATAAAACTCTGACATTAACGGAATGAACAGAGAATCCTCATTCATGGCCGTATAAAATCTAGTCATAAGATAAACCTGTTGAATCTCATCCCGGTTCTTCATAGCCCATTCATTATCCTTGCGTGTTGTGTAGTACGTAGAATATATCTTTACCGGTAGATGTTTTAATGTCTCAGGCATTTGTGTACCATCACAGTCTCGGATGGCATCGACACCTAGCCTATCAACGATTTCCTTGGTTTCTTGAATGATATCCATATCTGTAGGTAATGTTACCTGACCTTTTCTTTTCATCCTGTTTCCTCCAACTTCTCGTTTTGCAAATATTTTTATACTTTTAATGATACATGTTATGATTAGTTAATACAATCGTCTATAATTATGCTTTGTTTGCTTTTCTTTATTATAAGAATTTCCTTCAATCTAAAACAGTACATGCCTCCCCACTTTTTAATAATAGGAAGGCATGTACTGATGTTACTTTAAAGGTTTGACCATTTCACTTATCTTTTGACTGCTTCTCGAACATTTTTCATTTAATTAATGTTACTAGAGTTACAAAATATATATTAATCATAATACACCTTGCATTTCAATCATTTATTTAATAATGGCCACAATTATATAAGTATAATAAAGTTTTCAGCGATTATTCTTCAGCCATCAACAAAATATGTTCCATACTATTCAATGGTCTATGAATCATTAATCTGCTTATTAATACGTTAATACAAAATGGCTATATATATATCACTCAACTTTGAATACAAAGCAAATACTCAAAAGTAATTTATCTTAAGTTACAACGTATCAAATCTATTGATTTATTCAAAGTAATTTTTCTAGTATGGACTTAGCTAATTTAATATCTTCTTTCTGCTTTTCTCCTGATATTTCCCTTTCAATTGTAATATCACCTTGATATCTAATTTCTTTCAATTTTGCAACAAATTTTGGATAATCTACTTTTCCTTGTCCAAGCGGAACTTCTTTACCTAAATTTTTTCCATCAATTGGATATATACCATCTTTTCCATGGACTCCCATTACATACTTACCAAACACTTCTAATGAATCTACTGGGTTTGCTTTTCCATACATTATCAAATTAGCTGGATCTAAATTAATACCAACATTTGATTCACCAATATCTTCAATAAGTCTTAATAGTGTGACTGGGGTTTCTTGTCCTGTTTCAAACAAAAAATTCTGCTCATTTTCTTTACATTTTTGGACAATCTGTTTTAATGCGGCTACCGTTTCATAGTAGTTAGTTTCTCTTGGATTTTCTGGAATAAAACCAGCATGAGTAACAATATCTCTAATGCCTATAAGTTTAGCAAAATCAGATCCCCTTTTTAGAGTTTCAATTCTTGCAAACCTGTATGCTCTTGGTACAATACCTAATGTAATTGGCCCCTCATAAAAATCCCAAGTGACCGGTCCACTCCATCCACACCAAAAAGCAGTGATATTAATATCATATTTTTTAACGGCAGCATTAATAATATCTGCATTTTCAATAGTAAAATCTTCTTCATTCCAAGATACTAATTGACAACTATTCATTCCCATATCAATCAGCTCTTTAAACTTTTCTTCAACATTTTTTTCCATTCTGATGAGCACTCCAACGTTCATATAAATCCTCCTTAACCTTTTACCGATCCAGCTGTAACGCTTCCAATAATATTTTTTTGCATTAATAAAAAGAATATCAAACTAGGAATTGCGGCCATAATGATTCCTGGTAAAGCATGTTCCCAATCAGAAGTTTGTGCAGAAAACTGCATATATAATGCATTTTGTATGTTCATATATGATTTACTACCGCCAATAATTAATTGATTCACTATGACGTCATTCCATGTAGCAATAGCATCTAGAACTACTACCGTTGCAAGAATAGGCTTAAGTAATGGCAAAATTATTCTAAAATATACTGTCATCTTTGATGCTCCATCTATATTTGCAGATTCTTCTAGTTCTTTAGGGATACCTTTTACAAACCCATGAATCATAAATACCGCCAACGGCATACATAAACCAATATTTACTAGAACATACCCTAATTGAGTTCCATTCAATTTGAATATTGATGTGAATTTTGTTAATGATATCATATAAGCTTGAAAAGGTACCATCATGGGCATTATTATCAAAATAAAAAAAACACTACTTAATTTGGATTTTGTTCTGGACAATTTATAGGCTGCCATAGGTGCAAATAAAACCACACCTAATAGAGTCAAAATAGTATATATAAAAGTATTTAGTACCAGAATAGGAAAATCAAAAACTTTCCACGTTTCGAGATACATTTTAAAAGATATAGAACTTGGTAAAGATAAAAAATGTTGCATCATCTCATTATATGGCTTAAAAGAATTAATTAGTATCAAAAACAATGGCATAATCCAAAATATTGAGAGTGCAAATATAATCAGCCTGGGGATATTATTTAATACTCTTTTTCGCATATTTACACCTCTATTTCCCTAGATTTCGTAAGTTTTAATTGTAGTAGCGTAACAACCAAAACTGATACAAAGAATAATAACGATTTTGCAGTAGCTAATCCATAATTACTATTTATAAATGCCTCATTGTAAATATTATATGCTACTGATGCAGTCGAATTAGCAGGTCCCCCTTTTGTAAATACTAAAATAATGTCAAACAACTTAAAGGCATTTATTAGTGAAGTCATCACACAAATTGTTATGGATGGCATAATGCTTGGTAATAGCACATGTTTTAGCACTTGAAACTTTGAAGCCCCATCTATTGACGCTGCTTCAAGTATATCTTTAGGAACCACTATTATACCTGCAATATACGTAACCATATAGAATCCAAGACCTCTCCATACCTGCATTATTACAACAATATAAAATGCTAATTTAGGAGTTCCCATCCAACTCCAATCGAAGAATTCAAATCCAGTTGAGGTATACATAGCCTCAAAACCTGGTCCTACTAAAAATTTCCAAATTAAGCTAATAGCGGTTAAGCTTATAATGTAAGGAATATAATAAAATACTCTTCCAATTTTAGATGATCTCATTTCCTTTGCTAGAACAAGCGCAACTGCTAACGAAATGATATTAGCCAATATTACATAAAAAAATGTGAACTTCATTGTAAATACTGCGGATTTAAGAAATGTGGAATCATTAAATATCACATGAACGAAATTCTTCAATCCTACGAATTGCATATTTTTACTTATACCGTTCCATTTGAATACTGAATAGTAAATATTCATTAGAAATGGTATATTGGTCGAAAATAAAACAAATGCAAGAGCAGGAATCGTAAACAACAAGAATTCGAATACCCCAAGAATTCTTTTTGATTGCAATCTTTTCAATTCTAATCCTCCTACTTTCAAAACTGAATCAATCTCATGATTCCTATAGTCAAAATTCTGAAATCATGAGATTGTCAGTTTTAGTTTATTTTTTATTGTTGACGTCTGTTCATCCAGTCATCCTCAAGTTCTTTAATACTCTCCTCAACTGTTATTCCATTAATCATATAACTTTGCATCAATGGACCTAATGTAGTATCAAATCCAGTTGGCATTAAAGAATGTATCCATCCATTAGTTTTTCCTGCTTTTATGTAAGCAGCAGCATCGTTAGCTAATTTACCCTTAACCTTGTGGGCACCAGCCGCAGCAGGAACACTTCCAATGTAATTTGTTATCCAATCTATACCTTCATCAGAAGTTAGAATAAACTGAAGATATTGTTTTGCCAAATCAATATTATCGCTATCTTTATTTACAATATACGTCCATGAAACAGAAGATAATAATGTTACATCATCTGGATTGTCACTAACAGGGAATGGGAGAAAACCAACATTTGCATCTGGATTAAACTTATCTAATGTGGATTGACACCAATCACCCATATGAATAATTGCCGCTTCGCCATTGGCTAACATGTTTTCTGATGTTTCCCAATCAACTTCTAGCGGTTTCGCTGGTCCATATTCTACAGCAAGATCTAGGAACCTGAAAAGATTTTTAAAATTTGGCATAGTATCAAATGTTAAGCTTCCATTATCTATAGCTTCTACTACACCTTTCGCATCTAATTTTTTATCCATCATAAAATTAGTTGCTACTTGTTTGAGTACCCAATTTTCTTTAGCTGAAATTGCAAACGGAATATAACCTGCTGCTTTAATGTCAATACATGCTTGTTCAAGTTCATCCAATGTTTGTGGTAATTTATCAATCCCCGCAGCATTGAAAATATCTTTATTATATAACAAGCCCATATTTTCATATGTCCAAGGTAGAGACATTATTTTTCCTTCAGAGTTTAAGCCTGTTTTCAACGCAGACTGGTTGAACAAGTCAAGAACATCCTTATCATTCGACCAATCATATGCAAATTCATAATATGATTGTGCATACGATCCTACCTGAATGGCAAATACATCAGGTATATCATTTGAGCTGACTCTAGCACCTAGAAGTGCGTTAGTATCATTTGGTGCATGTTGTACTTCAACAGTTACACCAGGATGCGATTCTTCAAATGATTTCACTAATTCATCGTATCTTTCCAATCCATACGCCATCGCATCAAAAACTTTCAAAGTAACTTTGTCTTTTTTCCCTTCGGTATTCGAATTATTTGAAGTATTCTCATTATTCGCCTTTGAACACCCCACAATCGACACAACCAAAATACCACATAATAAAATCGATAGTAACTTCTTCATAAACTATACCTCCTTAGAATAATTGATGGTTTATATTGACTTGGTAAACAAGTTAATATCTTTTCTCTTTCTCATTGATAGCTAGATTAACTGTTTTTACACTATCCTCGATATTTGCAATTTCTACTTCCTTATCAAGTAAAATACAATTTATAAAATACTCTAGTTCTCTCTTATAGGGTGCAATCTCACTAATATTTATAACATTAGTTGTATTGATTTCCTTAACTGAATCTTTGTATTCATATACTTGTACAGTATCGTTTTTCTTAAAAATTTGCACCTTGGGTTCTAAATTTGAATGATATATTACGGTTGCATCCTCAAAACTAGCTCTGTAATATGCTTCGAAATTAACGCATGGCGTTTCATCCCAAGTACCTTCTACAACAGCAAAAGTTTCATCGAATTTATATGTTGAAATAATCTGATTAATCATTCCATCTGTATATGATGTAGTATTCACTCGAAATTCTTTTGGCTCTCCAAGCATATATCTAATGAAATCCAAGTCGTGAATATGAAGGTCCAAAACGACACTACCACTCTTCTCTTCATTTATAAACCAATTTTCAAATCCCCATGTTGGCTTTCCACCAATTCGATGCATTATCAAGGATTTGAGTTTCCCATATGTTTTTTCTTCATAGATTTTCTTCAAAAATTGATATTCTTCAAAAAATCTAACAACATGTCCTACCATCGCCTTAACATTTGTCTTTTTTTGCGTTTCGATTAGTTTTACGCCTTCCTCTTTTGTTAAGCACACTGGTTTTTCAACAAAAATATTATAACCTCGCTCCATGGCCTTTATGGCATGTTCTGTATGCAAATAACTTGGCAAACAAATATCTATAAAATCTAATTCCATACCATCATTTATTAAATCCATACCCAAATTATATTTTTTTGCTTTAGGCCATGTTGCAGTTGCCTTTTCGAGAAATTCACTTCGGCAATCCGCTAAAGCAACTACTTCAATGTTATATTTTTCAGATAGTATTTTTAACGATCGAATATGCATCGTACCCATACCACCACAACCAATAATTGCAACCTTCATTTTCACATCTCCTTTGATTTTTAGAAATTGATAACTACTTTTAATACTTCTTCCGGATGTTGTGTAATCAGCTCTAGCGCATCAAGTATTTGGGTATAATCAAATTGATGTGTCATTAATTGTTCCGGATGAAGCTGTCCTGATTCAAATCCTTTTATTACGTCATCAAATCTTTTTTTATTAAGCCTAGAACCAATAATTTCAATTCCTTTTTTAGTAATATCAACCATTTTTATATTAGATGGTTCATTTTTCAATCCAATAACCACAACTCTAGTTCCTGGGTCAGCTAATTGTATACATTGTTCAAACGTTTTGGGAACACAAACTGTATCAACAATAACATGTATACCATCATTACCAGTAGTTTTCTTTATCTCTTTATTTAAATCTTGATTTGTTACTAAGACCGTAAAATCGGCCCCCATCTCTTTTGCTTTGTCTAATCGTTTGGGCAAAATATCGGTAATAATAACATTTGCACCTTTCATTTTTGCAACTTGCATGGTCGTTATACCAATAGGTCCGGCACCGAGAATTAATACGTTTTCACCTTTTTTTGTACGGCCTCTTTCATTTATTTCATAACCGATGGAATATGGTTCTACAAGTGAAAGCAACGAAACATCGAATTCTTGTTTTAAAAGATGCACATTACTTTTATTTACAGTTATGTATTCCCTAAAACCACCATCTCTATGAACACCTATTACTTCTAACTTATCGCACACATTATGATTATCATGAGTACACGCATAGCAACTTCCACAGCTTACTACTGGATCAACTGCAACCTTATCACCAACTTTAAAATCTTTGACACCATCTCCTAGACCTTTAATTATTCCTCCAAACTCATGTCCGATTATTCTCGGATAGGTTGCCAAAGCGTTCGTACCATTCCAAATACCTATATCAGAACCGCAAATACCACCGGATGTAACTTTTATTAGTACCTCATCTGGATTTGAAATAACGGGTATTGGCTCATCAACAACCAAAGTCTGATATGGTTCAACTACTTTTATAGAGAACAAAAAAACACCGCCTTCTTTTTTGATATATCAATTTAATGATTAACTTTCTTTTAATATAGGCCTTTTTTGTATTTTTTTCCAGAATATCATTAATTCATTTCATATCTAATATATTAGTTATCCATATGCTATCATTATTTTGTATTTCTGTCAATCATTTTTCACAACTTTTCTAAACATCAATATTAATCAATATACAACTTGACTATATTATTCAAACATGATAAATTATTAATATATTAATTATTATAGGAGATTTTAAAATGAATTTAGTTATTACCCCAAAACTTACAAATGAGAATAACCGAGAGTACTCATACAGAATCCTTCGTAAAAACATAATGTCTTTACAGTTAATACCCGGAGAAAACATTAATGAGCACGAATTATCAAATTTATTTTCCATGAGTAGAACACCCATTCATGAGTCATTAATCAATTTAAAAAACGAATATCTAATAGATGTCCTTCCTCAAAGCGGATCAAAAATCTCAAAAATTAGTATCCAAATTTTGAAAGAAGGTCTATATCTTCGATCAATTATAGAACCTGATTTGATAAAAAGTTTAATGGAAACCATCCACCCCAATCAATTATCAATATTATTCAATATACTCAATCAGCAAAAAAAAGTACTTAATGCTCCTGACAATATTGATTCTTTCTTCAAACTTGATGATTTGTATCATAAAACCATTTATGATATTTCTGGTAAACCACATATTTGGACAGCCACAAAGAAACTATGCTCTCATTTTGATAGAGTTAGATATCTTGATGCAATAATTAATGGCACTGACTTATCTACTATTTTTGAAGAGCATAATCAGATATACCACTACTTGATGATAGGAACATCTTCCGATTTTGATATCCATGCATTTTATGAATCTCATTTAAATTCATTCAAGAAGAGGTTTTATGATATTATGAAAAATTATCCCGATTATTTTGTTACTGATTAGAAATAGGCTTGCATCATCTAATTACGGCTATTCCATCTAGTAATAGACTCAACGTTACTATGTAGTTTCAAAATCGATACTGGCAAATGGAATATACTATATCACTAAACAATACAAAAACAATCTCTTCTTTATCTTTTCCGACTGCCAGCAACATTATTCTTTTTGCTTGAAATATTGAATACAAACACCTAAAATCACATAATTGTGACAAGGTGTTTTAATTATATTCACAATTCTCACTCTTCATATCAGACTCTCTTTATAATTACTCTCCTTTATAGTTTGATATGTTATAATGATTAGTGAATATTCATTTTGTCACATATCATGTAAGGAGGAATTTCATGCTTGTCATTGTAACATTTGTATTCTTAATATTTTCGTTTGTCCTTACTTATAAAAATCTTAAGAATCTATCGACTCGTTTTTTATTTGGCATCATTATTGGATGGATATTTTCACTAACGTCATTAATTTTGTATTTGAGTACTCATAACTATTACTTAAATATTGTTAATCGTTTTTTCTATTTAACACCTAATATGTGGAATTTATTAGTTTATATGAATCTAAACCCTGATATACTAATTCGTTGTTTAAATATTGGAATCTTATTATTTAACTATTCGTTAATAAGTTTTTCATTATCCTTTACGAGAACAGAAGTAAGAATATTTAATAGTTCTCATATATTCAAGCTTTTAGCGATTTGTCCTATCCTCCAGATCATAGCCTATGATCCAAAATTACAGAAATTGCTTCAAATTTATATTGGCAAACACGATTATATTAATTTCAAACAGTATTGGTTTTTTTTCAACATACTCAATGTTTTCTTTAAAACCACGAATATACTATATGTTTTCGGAGCTTTATCTATTTTAATCCTATTTTATTTTAAATATCCAAAGATTAAGTTCCTTAATAATTATACACTTTACAATATTTTATGTCTTATTCCTATAGCACTCATCCATTTTTTTATGTTTTATTGGGCACCAAGAATTCTTGTAAGAACAACTGTTATTAAAGGATTCTATAATTATTTAACCCCTAATTTAGACCGGTATGTTATGTTATATGATATCTTTCCAATTATTGAGCTTATTGTATTTGCGATCATGGTTTTTTCAATTTATCGTTATAACGCTATGGAAACATATTATAAAAACAAAGATGTTCATATTAACAAAAGTATTAATACAGCTTCAGTAGGTATGAGAGTCTTTACTCATGCTATTAAAAATCATATACAAGCCATAAAATCAGAGTCTGACTTTTTACGTGAAAAACATAGAAACGATAATGAATCCACCTATAGTTTAGATTTAATTCTTGACTCTTGTGCAAAATGTTTTGAAAGTCTTGAAATTGCTAATCATAAGCTGAAAAATATTGAACTTGATATGTATCCAACCTCTTTAGACGTGCCCATAAAAAAAGCTCTGGATAATTTTAAAACCGTACAATCAAAGATAAGAATTACCTATTGTTATGCTAATATACCCAAATCCTACATTGATGAAAATCATCTATCAGAAGTGCTTTGTAATATTATCAATAACGCTATTGAAGCCATCGGTAAAGAAAATGCTGGTGAAATACATATCTCATTAAAAGAGCAAAGCGGATGGGGCATTATAAGCATTATAGATGATGGACCGGGTATTCAGGAAGAATATCTGCCTATGTTATTTGAACCCTTTTTCAGTACCCATTCATCTGTTAATAATTGGGGAATAGGACTTTCATACTGCCATAAAATCATTACTGCTCATGATGGTAAAATCAGTGTCGAAAGTAAATCAGGCAAAGGAACAACATTTAGAATCGCTTTACCTATAATATAAAAGAGACTGTTTCATAAGAGTAGGTTTTACAGATACTTTTATGAGACAGTCACTAGTAATGCTTATAATATTAAAAAGAAATATTAACGAAAATTTTTACTTAACAACAAAATTATTATAATTCACTATATCTTACAAATTCTGTTCCTTTTGGAGAAAGTAACTCTCCATAAACTGTTATTTTATTATCATAATCATATCCCCATCTATATTCTATGAAGTATCCATTTTCATAATATCTATCAAAATGACGTGCAAGAATTTTTTTGGTACGACCATCTTCTAATTTAAATATAACTTGGTCTAATTTAGGGTCACGTGGATCCCTCTTAAATTGGTAGCTAAGTACTTTTGTTTTATTCTTAAATCGTTTATACTCTACCACATCGGCACAGGTTTCATACTTGTCATGGATAAAGCCCGCCCAAAAATAAGCTACATTGTATTTTAGTGGAGCTTCACTGGGGAAGGTATACTTCGTTCCTTCAGTTATAGTATAAGTATGTATTGTATTATATGTTTGAGAATAATTAACAGTAAGTGTCCTACTTAATTGACCTTCTAAAGCATTAAGTGTTTGAGTATGAGAACCACCTATGCTCCAAGTATAGCTAAAACTTTTTTGTACAGTTACCGTTTTTTCAGTTGTTTTTGTATGGCCACGTGGTACAGTCTCAACGATCTTGGCATGAGTAACATCACCATAATCCATTTGTACAAGTTTGATGTGGCGAATTCTATATAAGTATTTATTGCCTTGTGAATCTGTATATTTTTCGTAACCAGATTGAGAGGATTCTGGATATTTTGGGCCAAGGTATATATCAGCTCTGGTATCAGTCACTGGTTTAACGATATAATATTCTCCTCTTTTAATATATTTATCGCCAATGGGACTATTTTCTGCATAAACAGGTGCTGCCAAAATTGACACCAATGATAATAGTATTGTAAATGTTATAATTTTCTTTAATTTCATAATCTACACCTCCAGATTTTTTTGTAATGTATCTCTATAACCTATAGTAATATTTAAAAACTGTACTTTTAAATTAATAAAATGAGATAAATGAGATAATATCTAATTTTCATATTTAGTCACCTCCTATTACTTTTTATTCACATATAAAAATTAAATGTATTAGCCCTGTATCTGAAAGTATATCAAAATGTTGCGACAACTGTATGTCATATTGTATTAAAAACATATTAAGAATTTTATTAATGCTGTTTAATCCAATTAAGTTAAAATATTATTTTTTCTTAGTCTTTTCCTTTACACGCAAAAAGACAGGATTTAATCGGGACAACCAAATCCTATCTTTTATTTATAATCATGATCACTTTTATTAGGAACACAATGCAAATTTCAGGTTCGCCTATTTTCCACAAACTTAGAAAGTATATGCTTTCATCTCTTGATTTATATGATATTCCATATAATTTCTTATTAATTTACGTCTTTTCTGAATGCCTCAAAAAATCCTCCTGTGAGCATTATCCCTCCACCGATAAAAACACCAGTAATCATAGGCTTGAAATTATAAAAACCATTTTCTTGAATTACAAAATCACCAAATAGTTGGTGAATAATCATTGTCCTTCCCTCTACAACCTTCAAAGGCTCTAGCCAAAGACCCTCAGAGCCAAATAAAGAAGACACAATGATACTCACAATCATTACGGATAACCCCATATGTATTAATTCAATAAATACATTTTCGCGTTTTATTTTCTGGATGGAGATAAACTGTAATGCCAACGGTAGGCATACACATGCAAGAAGTATTGAAGCCCACAAATGAAATTGTTGAGTCATTTCAGATATTAAAATTACAATGCCTATGTCAACAACTAATCCTATTATTAGTGCTCTTTTATATTGATGCACCCTATGTATACTGAACAAAATGCTGTAAGTGACCGCCCAAACCAGTGCTACATCATTAAAGTATGCAATGGGTGTATCAACCCCGGTAATGATGGGACACAGGGTACCAATCAAAACAGCTAGTAAAAAAATGTTTAATAGGATTTTAAATAAATCCCTCAACTTAAGCGAAATCTTTTTCCTAGGAAGCCGGGGCTTCCTTTTTAGCAACCCAAGAACAATAATGAATAAGAGTCCTAGAAAAGCTATTAAAATCGGTATGCATAATTTTGATGATGCATAAGAATGCACCGAAAGCTTGTTGAGAAGACCGCTTCGCACCATAAAAGTTCCAAAGACAGCCAGTAAAAATGGGATTCTGGCTTTTAATGATGTTATATCACGCTCATGAATCATAATCGTTAGCAAGAGCCATGGCACTAGGGCTAAGTTTTCAATTGGATCCCACGCCCAAAAACCACCCCATCCTAAAGCTTGGTACGCCCAAATACTTCCGGTGATTAAACCGGCCCCCAGAAATGTCCATGAAAGGAGGACCCATTTTTTACTAACGAATTTAAAACTTTGGGCAAAAACTATAGCCATAGCCGAATAGCTAATAAAAATAATGGGTGGATGAAGTACCATCCAAGGATTTCTAAGAGCTAGATTTAACCCCTGTCCATCGAGGGGCTTGTGATTTAGTATCCCGAAAGGTTGACTAAAGCAGGTCAAGCAGATTAATCCACAACAGATGATTTGATACACTTTATTAACCTTTTCCTCATGTATTATAAAAAGATTCATCCAGAGTGTAATACACGCCCATAACATAAAGGATCCCTCTTGTCCCGACCATAAAGCAGATATCCTATAAAAAAGCGGCAAATCAGAGGAAGTATGTTGATAGACATAACTATATTGATAGTTCCCATTTATTTGATAATAAATAAGTAAAAGAGTAGCCGTTGTCATAAAAGATAACGCAACTACATATCCGATACTCGTTAAATGATTTTTATCTTTCCCTATTTTAAAATAAGGACTTAGGATAGCTATTAGGTTACCAATAAGACATCCTATAAGTAGTATCTGACCTATCTGCATTACTCTCCCTCCTCAAACCCATGAATCTTGTTACCTAATGGTTCATGACAAGCTCCACATTTCTTGATAAAGCCCACTTCATGAGTAACCTTTATTGGAAGGATATTATCAATGGGATTAAGAGAAGGCCATTCTGCATGAGGGCTGTTATGACAGGTTATGCAGGTGATAAAGCCGTTCATATCATCCGGGCCATTCATTAAAAAGGATTGGGAGTATAATTTTCCTTCATTGGATGCATACAATTCTCCATGGCAATTAGAACAATCCGGTTCCTCTAACCAGGGCACCCTGCCCATTTTTTGAGATTGGGCTACATTCTCCATATTCCCATGGCATTTTGTATTTGAACACTCTAGTCCGGCTGCAGCCATTACTCCTCTATTGCATTGAGTAACGGGTCCTGGATGGCAATTGTAACATTTTATAGCTAAATCTGATAATGACATTAATTGAGCATGGGTACTATGCATAACATATGAGACGCTATTATCCTCATGACAAGCACTGCATTTATACCTCTTTCCATTCTGTAAATCAACATATAAGTTTGTTCCTTCAAGGGAATCATGAGTCAACAAAATATTTTTATTGGTATCTGTTAAACCGTGACAATTGCTGCATAGCATTTCATCAGACACTGGAACAACAACTGCATCTTCTTTAGCAAGGATATCCCCGGATTTTGCATTTTTTACTGTCACCGTTAGTGTTTGATAGGGATTCATGGTTGTTTCATTGTCTTTATAAGGTGTGACCGGAATCATATCCGCTATGAAATAATGTTTATCTTTAGATAAGCTACATACACCACTTAAGGTATTACCCGTTATCCCTTCACCAGGCTTTAAATCATAACCATAATCCTTAGCATATTGCCAAAAGTTATTTTTATCTGCCGAAGTAGTATTATCATTAACTGAGTATTCAACAATGATACCTTTAGTAATTAACTTGGCCTTTTTGGTCCCTTTTTGAAAAATCTGTATACGAACCGTGTTTCCCGGCGGTAGTATCATAAATGCTGAATAATCCGATTGGATACAATGCATGCCCGATTCATTTGAAGCTAAAATCGTATATTCTGCTCCTTGAATTAATTCTGGAATTTTCTCTCTTGAATATAAATTATATGCGACTAAGCCAATTAAGCAAATGCTCATAATCACGCTAACTCTAAGGTATTGGGATTTATGTCCTAACATAAACTCTCTCCTTAATATTCTTTATTAATTATATTAAAAAGTTTATATATTAAGTCCATATTTTAAATTAAAATATCTTAAATGACTTTGTCGGTTATATCCATTAGCCTTTTATTCCTGTAGCTGCAATTCCTTCTATAAAGTAGTCTTGAGCAATGAGATATATGATTATAGTTGGTATCGTAGCTGAAACTGCTGCTGCCATTAGCAGAGAATAGGATGAGCTATATTCTGTCTGAAAGTTTCTCATTCCAAGCTGCAGCGTCTTCAGCTTTTCAGCATTTATATATATCAAGGGTCCAAGGAAATCATTCCATCTATCCACAAAAGTAAATACAACTAAACTAGCTATAGCTGGTTTTGATAGAGGAAGAATCATTTTAAAGTATATTCCAAATTCACTGCAACCATCGATACGTGCTGATTGGGAAATCTCTTCTGGTATACCCAAGAAAAACTGTCTGAATAGAAATACACCAAACGGACTAAACGCCCCAGTAAGTATTAGTGCTAAATGTGTGTCTACTAATCCTAATTTTCTTATGATCATAAACTGTGGAATCATTATTACTTGGTATGGAATCATCATTGTAAATAAATATCCTAAGAATAATTTATCTCTTTCAGGATAATGTATCTTAGAAAATGAATATGCCGCCAATGAACATGTTATAATCTGTAAAAAAGTTACCCAGAATGCTATTTTAAATGTGTTCCAATAATAGGTCATAAATGGTAATTCCGTCCATACTTTTACGTAATTATCCCATTTAATATGTTTCGGAATCCATCGAATTGGAAACTCAAAGACCTCTATCTCAGGTTTTAAAGATGCTGATATCATCCATAAAAATGGTATAATCATTGTTAAAGATAGTAGAATTATAATAAAGTAAAATAGATCTTTTTTTATTTTCTTTGAGTTTGTTCTCTTTTTTTTAATGTCCAAATCATTCATTACTATTTCCATTCTATCGCCTCCTTATGTTATTTCTAATAATTAACCCATTTCTTTTGTCCTCTAAATTGAATCAAAGTTATCAATACAATAATTGCAAATAAAACATAGGCCATAGCCGATGCATATCCAAGATTATATTTCTGGAATGCTTCAACGTAAATATTATATACCAATACATTCGTTGAACGTCCTGGTCCACCTTCCGTTAACGCATATATCTCTGTAAATACTTTGAAGGAATTAATGACACCGATAATAACCGCAAAGAAGATAACTGGAGATAGCATAGGTACTGTAACTTTTCTAAACTTATGCCATGAATTGGCTCCATCAATATTAGCAGCTTCATATAAATTCTTTGGTATACCTTGTAATCCTGCAAGAAAAATAATCATGTAGTACCCAATCATTTTCCATATATACATAATAATAACGGAGGTCATAGCCCATTTAGTCGAGGATAACCACCTAGGTGGATTATCTATGCCTATACTTCTAAGAAAGCCATTTATGGGTCCCATACTTGGATGATAGAGTAATTGCCAAACAACAGCTACAGCAAGAGCTGCCGTTATATAAGGTAAGAAAAATGCCATTCTATATATTTTTATGCCTTTAATCCCTTTATTAAGGGCTACTGCTACTAATAAAGCAAGAATCATGGTTACCGGTACCGAAATAGCGGTAAAATAGATATTATTCCATAAAGAAATCTGGAATGTACTGTCTGAAAATAAGTTCATATAGTTTTTGAATCCTATGAAGTTAAGCTCCCCAAAACCATCCCAATCTGTAAAACTTAATACCATAGAAACTACAACAGGCAAAAAGGTAAAGATTGCAAACCCTATAATGTTAGGTAATAAAAATGCATACCCTTTTAATCTATTACGCCTTATACTTTTTTTTCTGTTACTCATTAAGTCACCTCTTTACTTTCAATCATAATATTAATTTCGTTCTTATTAACTGAAACGATTTGAATAATGCACTTCACATAGAATGAAGTGCATTCGTTAATAAACTATTTGTTATTTGTTTAATTCAGATTTTGTTCTTTCTAAAATGACTTTCATTGTATCTTCAACAGATCTTTCTCCTGCAAAAGTTAATTCAGCCTCTTTTCCAAAAATTTCATCTTTTACAATCTTAGCACCAGGTACTGTAGGGTTTTCAAAATATACTTTTTGTTCTACTAAAATACCAATATTATTAGGTTTAGAATTTCCATCTCCAACATATATTTTCTTAATCTCGTCACTATTATATGCTGGTAATCTACCATATTCAGCAAATATTTTAGCACCTTCTAAACCAGTAGCAAATTTTATGAATTCCCATGAAGCATCAACTTTTTTGGATTTTGCATTAATACCTATAGGACTTGCCATTCCCCAAGTCGTATTTGGTGAAACACCTTCAGGATGTGGCATAGGTGCTATATCCCAGTCAAATGTAACTGTACCTTCTTTTTCTAATGTTCTTAATTGGTCGATATGCCATTCGCCAATAATGTTCATAGCAAGAGTTCCTTTAGCAAACTCAGTTTTATAATGTGCATTTGTAGCTTTTTGTTCGATGTAAGACATGATAGAGCCATCTTTTTCTAAATCCATTCTTAATTGAAGAGCATCCTTAAATGGTGTTAAATCTTCATCAACAATTGTCGCTCCAGTTTGTAAACCGGGTCCATACCAAGATTGAGGCCATGTATGTAAATAAGCACCCCATATTTTCTCATTGCCTTCTCCCCTTGTCATCTTCTTAGCTAATTCACGAAATTCTGCCCATGTCATATCATCTGAAGGATAGTCGACTCCTGCTTTATCAAATAAATCTTTGTTATAATATAATACCCATGATGATTTTGTAAAAGGTAAAGAATATAACTTATTATCAATCTTTAATCCATTGTATAATGGTCCAAATGAAGCTACTTCTAATCCATATTTTTTCACTAAATCATCTAACTGTAATAATTGGTTTTTCACAGCAATATCGCTATAATCAGCAGTATTTTTCATAGCCATTACATCAATATCTGCTCCTCCAGCTAATTGTACAACTAATTTATCTTGATGTTCTTGACTTGGGAATTCTATAAGATCAACTTTTATAAGCGGATTCTCTTTTTCAAATTCTTTAATAATTTCAGTGAAAGCATTAACAGTATCTGTCCATGTTGCCACTTTTATGGTTACTGGCTTTTTCTCTTTATTGGAATTGGATTCTGTTGTCTTTTCGTCATCATTACTTGATACATTTTTTGTTTTTGTTTCACTTTTACAACCTACCAACAAAGATACTACTAATGTTAGCAGCACTATTATTGATAATATTTTTTTACTCATGATTAAATCCTCCTCAGTATTTTTTTCTTCATATTCATTATGTTTATTATAGTATTTTTGAGATGATTTATTAAGTTGAAAAAATTATACCCCTAATTCTTGATGCTGTTGGAAACACATCTAATGATATTCAAAGTTAATCGTTGATATAGCATCTTATATTCCTTCCCTAGTCAGTCATAATGGTCGCTATTCAATAATTTATTAATGGCTAATTTACTAGTATAATGCTAGATATCCTTTATATAAGTTATAATTTTTATACTACCCTATGATTGGATTTGTGTTCAATAACCTTACTCAGTAGTCTATATACCTATAATAAGCGTCTAATTCTAACGTAAGTTTGGTTCCTTCTATCAAAATGAACTTTCTATACGATTAAGAGGGGAATGATTTATACCCCTTACTTTTTTTGCCAATTTACTTGGTCATTTGTTATAATAGGAATACATAAGATAAGGCTAGCTTAATCTATGCTTTTCTTATCCTTAGATTATAATTTCATAACCTTAATAACTATTATCCTTCATTAAATAACCAGATTACTTAGGAGGTTTATTATGACAAATGATATGATTAAAGTAATGATTGCGGATGATATGATAGCCCATAGAAGAAGACTTGAACGAATTATTGCCAAACAATCGGATATGGAATTAGTTGCTTCTGCTGAAAATGGATATGAGGCAGTTATGTTTGCTGGAATGTATAAACCAGATATAATTCTCATGGATATAGAAATGGAAAATCAGATGGCTGGTATAACAGCTGCAAAGCAAATCAATGACACTTTAAGTGCAATAAAAATTATTATGTTGACTGTTTGTGACCGTAGCGAAATCGTAGTTGCCGCATTTCAAACTGGTATTGTGGATTATATTTTAAAAACAGCCGAACCAGAAGAAATTATCGATGCCATACGTTCTGCTCATAAAAACCTTTCGCCCATAAGGCCAATCATAGCAGAAAAAATCAGAAAAGAATTTCGAGAAAGCAAAATCAAAGAACAGAGCCTTCTCTATGTATTAAAACTTATTTCCGAATTAACATCCAGTGAATTAGAAGTGTTAAAATTATTATGTGACGGCATGACTAGAAAACAAATTGCCCAACTGCGTTTTGTAGAAGTTGGAACAATAAAAAAGCAAATAAACAGTATACTAAAAAAATGTGAACAAAATCGAACAAAAGATTTAATCTATATTATAAAAGAATTAAGGATTTTTGATATTCTCAAGAAATTATGATTGTCATATATCTATATATCAGTATTAATGACTTGTTAAAATGCAATGTCCTACGACTACTATAAGTGTGTATTTATTTCTCTAGGTTTGTTTCTAACAATACTACATAGACAAGTCATTAATCTATCTTATAATCATTATTTTGTTTAATTCTTTTTCATTAATTTCAATGTCAGCTTCTTCAACTAAACTATTTATATATTCTTCATACTTATCCTTTGAATAATTGATTCTTACATGATCTTTTACTTCTTCAAAGGATTTATAGCCATTATCAACCTTATCTATGAGTCGAATAATTATGAAATAATTATTCTCTTCTATTATTTCGCTGATTTCACCTATAGCTAGTAATTTCACCGTTTTCTTTATATCTGGATATTTTTCACTATCCATTTTTGCTGTATTTTCATTTAATATTTGTTTATCAAATTGTAAATTTATGTTATTATTCTCATATTTATCAGTAATTGTTTTCAAACTCTCTCCACTATTTATATTTTTTCTTATCTTATCTAGAGTTTCAAAAACTAAGGATTTATTTTCGTTATTTATTTCTGCCGTTATTTTTTCAATTGTAAATTGATCTTCTTGCTTATATTGCAACGCTCTCGTATTATTATAATATTTTATTAATTCTGCATCATCGGGTTTAAATTTTTCTTTATTAAGTGTTTCTATTAATTCAAGAATCATCGTACTATGGGTATAGGAAAAATACTCGCTTTCTCCATATTCTGTTGGACCATATATAACTTCATTATTTTCCAAAGCTTTCTTTCTTCTTTCATTCTCATTTTTCAGTTTCTTTAAGAATTCCTTATATGTAATATCGTCTATCAACCCATTTTCCCTAGCTAAAGACTGTTCTATTTTAATTCTAACGAGCTCTTTTAGGGTCTTTTCTCTTGATACTTCTATTGGAACCTCTCCTCCGTATTCACTGGTCCAAAAGTTATTACTATCATCAACATTATACTGATTCTTAAAATAATTATAGATAATCGCTCTATGATCCTTTAGCCGGGCAATAAACTCTTTTCGTGTAATTTCCTCACCATTAATATTGGCTACCACCACATCTTCATTACTTCTTCTAAAGATTTTTATTGTAAAAATCATGGCAATGGTAAGCAGTATCATAAATATACCCAAGGAAAAAAAGTATACTCTCTTTCTATTTTCTTTATTCTTAGTATTTTTCATTTTTCTTCCTCCCAAAAGTACCTTCAAAAACAATATTAATGATAATAATCTTTAGATAAGGGACAGGCAAACTCCTATCCCTTATTTAAAAAGCTTATTCAGTTAATAGAAGTATTGGTCCATTATCTATAGCTTCTTTTGATGCAAAAGTTACATCATTTCTAGAAGTATCCATGTCTTCGTTAACGAATACTAATGAAATTCTTTTATCACCCATATTAGCATTAACATAATCTGTTATATCAATAGTATAACTCCTATTTAGCTCATTTGTCACTTCAAAACTTGTAATATATGTTCCTGATGCAGGTGAATTGTTCCATGTAAGATTGGATTCATCCCAGTTTTCATCATTTATACCATATACTTTTACTGTCCTTAATGGGTCTGTATTAACATTGGTAACAAAAAGTTTCACAACTGCTTTTGAGACATTTTGTTTATTATAAACTTGATAATCAAATAACATATAAGATTTCCTTCTATATGAGGCGGCATCACTTTTTACCATTAATCCTTCATCATTTCCATAATTTTGATCTGCATAATTGCCATCCCTTACATAAGCATCTTCATTAGGATTAATCTTGGCTGTTACAGAATCTGTTATAACTAACTCAGGTTGATAGTACCAAGAATCTTTTGAACCAAAGGTAACATCACCTTGTGAGCTAATACTTCCTTCATTGACCAACACTAATGCAAGTTTTTTATCCACCATATTATCTTTGGCAAAATCTGTTATATTGAATTCATACCACTTATTCGATTCATTAGAAACCTCAAAAGATGTAATGTAGCTTCCTTGTGTTGGTGCATTATTCCATGTGATATTGGACTCATCCCAGTTTTCTTCGTTGACACCGTACACTTTTATCGTCCTTGTGGGATCACCATTAACGTGAGAAACATATAAACGTATAACTGCTTCTTCAATGTTTTTCTTGGTATAATTATTAAAATCAAATAGGAGATAAGCCTTTCTATTATAGGAAGTTGCATCTTTTTTTACAGTCAATCCTGTATCATACCCAAAGTTATTATCAGCATAGCTACCATCTCTAACATAAGCATCTTGTAGAGGGTAAAAAACACCTTCTGGTCCTTGTTCTGGAGGAGGAACTTGACCTTCATATTCGTGAGCACCTATATCAGGTGTGGAATTATACAAGGTATTACCAAAATAATCTTTCCCTCCGTTGTTGGTTATTTTTACACCTGCATTGATACATGGTGAATCTGATTTTATCTTATAAGCTTCACCCGCACTTAATCCTAACCCTTCATAGCCTGGATTAACAAAGCCTGGATTCTCAGTAATTAAGCCTAAGTGTGAAGTTGGTCCATTAATATCGTCAATGGTGCTTGGATAAAAGCAATTATTATAAAATTCTCCTGTTACTTGATCTTTTGAAAATTTTGTAATGGTTCCATGACTTTCTATAATATTATTATAGAATTTCATTACTCTTCCTGTTCCCCATGTATTAAATATTCTAGTTGAAATACCTTCTTTTATGTATATGCTATTATTATAGATCATGGGAGCTTCTGATGGACTTGAAGGACCATAATGGAATATCTCATTTCCATTACCATCGTTTACACTAATATTATACCTAAAAACGCTGTTAGTTGAACCATTCATAAATAAACAGAAACCGCCATTGTTATCATGGCTATAATTATATTGATAGATGGTTCCATCACAATATAAATCAATGTCAAATGCTTCCCCATCATTATATCCATATCTTCCACCATAAACCTCATTAAACTGGAATACAGCATCATGACTTGTAAACACCCAGCAACCTGCATAATTTCTATTACCTACATTAGTATTGCAATGATTTTTGACCACATTATTTTCAACCAAACCACCTGAAATAGTCTCTGCAAGAACAATTCCATCACCAAGGACTTCTTCTACAAAATTATTTCGGATGACAATATTACGATTAACTTTCGGATAGTTAGTTCCATCTTGGGTTTTATTTCTGATACCCTCAATGGCAACATTTTTAACATGGTTATTTTCGATTACAACATCATTAAACCCTGATGTTACACTGGTATTCACTCCATCTATTTTTTGCTTAGAACTATATACAATTATGCCTCCACTTATCTTACTTCCATCTTTATCAGAGTTAACATCATGTACATAACAATTATTAATTCTTATATGATTTTTTGTTCCTCCACCACCATTATATATTAATATACCACATCTAACTGATTTTTCAGTACTATGGTAGTTTGTTACTTCTAAATTATTAATTTCCCAATACTCATCATTTACAATCATGACCGCTCCAGATACTAAGGTAGGTGTGACAGTCCCTTGCCCATTTATTATCGGTTTATCACCAACACCATACTTATCAACAATAATGGGATTTCCTTCTGCCCCTGAACCTTTTAACCAAAGTTGTCCGTTCCAAACACATCCAGCCTTAAACAGTATCTTATCCCCCGATTGAAACGTTGTACTGTTAACTTTATCTAATGTTTTCCATGCTGATGCTTCATTTGTTCCTGATTGACTATCATCCCCGTTTAGAGAATCTACATAGTAAGTTGTTCCTGTTGCTGCTTTTATCACAACGGGTGTGTCTATCATGATACTACTTAAGGCTATTGCAGCCATCATACAATATGAAACAAATCTCCTAACTGTTTTTTTGCTCATTAAATACGCCTCCTTAAATGCAATAATCATTATTTTTAATACTCATATATCATATTATTCTCTTTAGCCTTTTTTAACAAGATGAATGTTTTATACCCCCTAGAATAATTATTTGTTCTTCCACACCCTACTTAAATATCGTAGTTAATATGCTACCTACGCATTAACCAACACGTGTTGATTATCATTATGGTAAAATATTTTTATCAATTTTTCAATATGCAGTATTTTTTAATTTGTAGGTTAACAAACACAATTTTATTAACTGTATGAGAATGGAGATATTTTTTCTATGGTTTTTCTTGCTGCTTGATATGCAGTTCAACTATTCGGCTGATACGATAAGTATCATGCTGGCAAATATGGGAGTTGCTGGTCTACAGCATTGAGATAAAATTAGATATTAATTTTGTTCTAATTTGTTGCAAAATAAAAGCCACGAAGAATTCTTCATAGCTGTTTCACTGGTAGTGATGCCATCTTTGGTATTTTCTACACCATAAATTGCATGATGAAGCCCTAGCCTGTCTGCTCATTACATTTTAGAGCAATCACGCTTTTTGAATAAAATTTGATTCTACTTTTGTCTTATAACTATCAACATGATAAGTATAAATAAAACCGGAATTACACATATAATACTCTGTAATTTAGCACAATTTTTTCTATTTATTCTCATTGCAATCCTCCTATTTAAAATCGAAAATAAATAAATGGATTATAGGTCGAAGCAACCATATATGCTGTTGAAACAAACATTAATGCACAATAGTTCGATATCTTTTTCATACAGTGCAGGGTTTTGCCATTAGATTAAGAGATTCTAGGACATATAGATCTTTAACTTATTTTAATGGACTTAAATATTCACAAGTACTATTTATTAATTTATTGTTTACTTGCATTATTCACCCCATTTTTCATGTATAATAAATTCTCATAAATTATTGTATAGTCGTTAGGAAACTCATGTCCTAGTTTTTCAACCCACAACTTCTTTACATTAATATCTCTACCCTTTAATTCATGATATAGAATCTGACTCCTTGCAAAACAGTCCTCATCTTCCATCCCACAGACTATATAAACATTTGTACTATATCTCTCAAGTTTGTCTGACAACTTCTTCAAATCTTCATCTATCATTGGAATCCATGGCGACTGAAGTAAAAGTGAAGTACATTTAATATCATATTTTAGTAATGTTTTAAGAATAGTGTTACATCCGGAAGAAAACCCACAAAGTATTTTTTCATCATATTTTTCCCAATCCATTTTTTTTATTTCAGAACTTAACTGCTCTGAACCTGTTCCATTATCTTCCCATCTAAAAATGCCACATGAGTCAATCTCTTCTGACTGAACATACTCAACCTGAAAACCAAGATTTTCAACAAATTCCCAATCTGATTTACTGTGAACTATACTTTGCTGATTGCTATGAAGAGCAAACGCTATCTTATTACTCTTCATTTCCTTCCAAGTATTGCCGCTAAGCAATACAAAAAGTTGTAATATTGCCCACTGATTCTATAATTTGATTGTCTTTCACTTTATAAATATTCATACGCAACCGCCACACTCTTCTTACTCATTAACTGTAGAGCGTAATCTAATATCTTATTTTCATTCATATCATATTCTCCTATTAATCTAAATAATTGAAAAACCACATAAAATCCTTGTAAGCTAATCTCATTGGATTCTATGCGGCGAATATTGTTATATATTTTTACAGTCAAAGATAGAATGGTAAGCCATCCCTACTAAATTCAATATGGAAAGATTATGCTTAAGCACTCCTTCCATAACATATTAAATAAAATAATACTATTGTATTTGTAATAAGTCAAGAACAAAATATGAATATATTCTTCACCTCTGACTCATTAATTTCCTAATATAAATTTGAGTAAAAAAGCCAAAAGAATTAATTAAGAAATGTGCTATCTCCTTCTGGGGAACTTGCAGTAGCGAGCTATTTCCAAATCAGTGATTCATATAATCTAACATGATTTTTTATTGTTCCGTCCCAGTGGAATTCTTGTTTTATTTTATGGCTGTTATCTATTAGTTTCTCAAAATTATCATTACTTTGTAAAGCTTTTAAAATTTATCCTTAACCTCTTTTTCATTCTTTGCATTTACCAGTATAGCTTTATCCCCCACTATCTCAGTAAAAGAGGCTCTATTACTGCATATTGCCGGTATACCACAACTAATAGCCTCAACCGTAGTCATTGGGGATCCTTCGTAATCTGAAAGGTTTACAACACACATTGATGCATTATAAAAATATGGCATGAATTTGTATTCAGCAATACCCACAAAGATCAAATCATTTTCTATTTCCAGTTCTGGGGGTTATACCTGCTGTATATAGAAAAAGTATTCCATAAGAAAAATAGACAACAAAAGCCCTATAAACTGAGTTAATATCCGAGCCCTTGTTATCTATTCCATTCAAAACCGACTACTGGTTAATATGTTGCTTATTTGAAATGTCAAATCTACCTATTCTATCTTTATTAACTTAACCTCTTGAGATTGATCCTTGTCTAATCGAGTCATTTCACTTGATAGTTCTAGGACTTCAATAAATTTATCAATATACTGATCAGGTATTTGGTCAAGAATTTCAAACATTTTTTTAAATGCTTTTTGATAGGCGTATTCTGAATATGATTGATATATCTCTTTTCCAAAATCAGAAACTTTTATAATGACGTCTTTACGATTATCACTTGTATGGAATTTTTCCATCAATCCCTTTTTTTCCATTTTTTTTATGTTCTTAGAAAAAGCACTGGGAGAGAGGCCGAGCCTACAAGCAATTTCTGACATGTTTTGATGTCTTTCCTCATTTTCTAAAATGTATTCCATTACCTGAAGTTGTGATGCCGAAAATTTTATGGAAGTATTGTAACTATGTTCAATTTTATATGATTGTGCATAAGAATTACCAAATTTAATAATCTTCTCAACGAAGCTGCGGTACTTTCCCATCCATTCAAGTTTCATCTATCAATTCCTCCAAAAGCTTGATTATGTAAGTATATCATAATGATATTTTAAATTCAATAGAACTTAAAGATGGGATTTAATCGTTAAAACAATGAAAGCGTTGCCGTATTAGCAATACCAATCATTACAATAATCATACAATTTACAAGAGCGCCTAGCCATACTTTCCCCGTTGCTTTATATAGACTACGTCCAATATAGGCAGCTGCAAAAAGCAAAACAATAAGTGGAAGTACAACAATTGGATAAAGTCGATCTGCTTGCCAATGTGAAACCCCTGTAGTAAAAATGGTTATGTATTGAATAGCATTAATTATGATAATACCTAAAGCATTTCCTAAGCCGCATATAAGTAAATTCAGCCATTCTTTTTGGTTTCCGGCCCTACTTATTATATTGTTCGAAAGAGAAAGAGCAAAGAAAAATATTAAAAACAGCGGCCAGTATTGTAACGCAATAATAAGCTTATCCGATGAGAATGAACATACGGCCAATAGCCATATACGAAAATCAGTATTGAAAAAATATTCTGTGGCAAAAACAAATCCATAAAAACCAATAAATACACAAATGGCTAAAGCTAATGTTTTTAAAAATTCGGATAAACCAATCTTTATTCCTAACATATCAGTCGTAATTTCTTTGCTTTTCTTTTCAGATTTATAGGTAATCCAAAAAAGAATAATGCCTACAATACCATTAAAAACACCCCATAGTAAAATAAAGTTTGTTGAAGGCTGAGAGAACCATTTAGTTGATTGGAATGATGCTGTATCTGAGAAAAAATATTTATCCAGCTTTGATATGGGCATAAATGATATCCACGATATTACCCAACTTATAATCCATCTCAACCAAAAAGCGGCTTTACTTCTTCTTGTATCGAGAGCTATTAATGGTTCAGGAGCAGTACCCTTTAATCCTTTGAATACTGGAATTTCCATAAGTAATACAGCTATAGGTACTATAGCAATAAATACAGCTATAAGTCCTATTAAATTAAAAAGTTCTTTTAGAAACCATATTTGATGATTACTCTTTATAGGGCTTTCCAATTGAAAAGCTTTTTGAAAAAAGTCTACTGTATATCCTGCACTTTTGAATGAAAAATGTTGTAGAATATGAATCTCCTTTGGATTATAGATCACTCTTAAGGTTTTATTTGCTGCATCTCCATAGAACTTACCGATTTCAACGGTTTTTATTTTTTTATCGTCATCAAAAATAGAATTTATTGCAGAAAGAGACTCATAGGAGTTGCCCGAGAGGTCTCCATTCCCATTAGTTAGATCATAACAGCCTTCATCGTTTTTTGCATAGTTTATTCCCACATTAGCATGTATTGATTGAAAAATCTTCTCTGAAGACAAGCGAACATTTGAAGTTGGAAATCCAGAGTGTACTTTATTTACCCCATCTGCTTTAGCTTGTTCCTCTGAAGTAATCCGAGTTCCACCGTCTGAGTCTGGTTTTTGAGCTTTTTCAATTATGGAATAATATTGAGAACCATAGTGCATCAATGTCATCCAGACATCCATGCCTCCCATCGAATGGCCCATAATACCAATTTTCCTATTATCTATGTAATTTAGATGACTATAAGCAAAATCAACTAGAGGAATCATTCCCGTTCCCTCTTTAACAACGGAATCCATAACTGATTCTTTAGATGAGCTTGATCCTCCATGATAATATGCATCCATAGCAATTACCGCAATACCTCTACGTGAAAGCTCAATAGCACTTATATCCTGCATTTTACTGTTATTCAAATATCCATGACACGTTATGACAACCGGTACTTTATTTTCTGAAGATGCTTCAACGGGTTTAAAAATATTTCCTGACAACCATTGTCCATTTTCTGTTGGAATAGTAAATTTAATAATATCCACTTTCCCAAAAGAGGTTTGTAATACTGATGCCCCTAAGCCACTTATCAACACCAAGATAATGGTGATACATAAAATTTTCGCTGCAGTTTTTGCTGACATGCCTCTCGTTTTATTTAGTTTCATTTGATTTCCTCCTTCATTATTATAATTTCATTTGGAAATAATATAATTTCATTATTACATGTTTTTTGTGCAAAGTCAATATACAATTACTTCAACAAGTATCTTTTTTCAAAAAAACTACCAAAAGCAAGGGAACGAAATTGTTGCTTCATTCTGATTGAAGCAACAACCCCGTTCCCTTGCTTTATACAAATAGCTATTATATTCACTCAATGAGTGTAAACAATATAGAAATTACCTTTTAGATATCACCTCATAGAGTAATTACAAAAGTATTAAACGAATATCCCTTCAAGTTGACTCTAATATTTTTCTTATTTATATTAATGCTCATATCACGAGAATAATTTACATTATTAGCTGCAACAACGATAATTTCTTGGTTAGGATTTTCAAAAGCTACTGCTGCTCCTGACCAAGGACCTTTGACTTCTATACGTTTTGCTCCAGGTTTCACATAACCAGAAAAGTGTTTCATTACATAGAATTCAGGATTGTAAATAACTTCTTCTGTTTTAGGGTCAACCGTCACAAGTGAATTCTGCTTCCATCCCCAAGTACTGCTGCCACCTGGTTCTAGTACCATGTTCCAATAAGTATAGCTGCTTACACCATTACGAAAATAGTGCCGCATTAGGTTAAAGACATAACGGGCATATTCCCATGTGTTATTTCCATCGCCACATTCATTTTCGGTCTGAATCAACTTCATGTCAGGGTAAGATTCTCTTGTTCTTTGTATTGCTTCTCGCCCTGCCCACTGATATCCGACACCAGAAATGTATTTTTTAGCCATTTTGTCAAATAATACATGATCTACATATTCATCAAATATATCAAGAATAATCGTTCCAGTAGGTAAAAACTTCATTTGCTCAGGTCCATTAAGGGTTCCCAACCAAATTTGGGTATCCACATTTTCTTTTTCAAAAAGTGGTCCTAGATACTCACCGATAAATTGTCTAAATTGTTCCCCTGACCACAAACAGGAAGGGAATTTCTGATCAGCAAATGGTTCATTTTGTATGTGAATCTGATCAATTCGGATCCCTTCTTTTTCATAAGCCTCAATGAACTTCAAAAAATATAGTGCATAAGCCTTTAAATATTCTTCTTTCATAATAAGTCTTCCATAGTTATAAGCTTTAGGAAATTTCATCCAAGTTGGAGGACTCCATGGTGAAGCAAATAGTTTAAGATCTTTTTTATATTTTTTTGCACTATTAATATAGGGTATCAAATAGGAACGATCTCTCTCTATAGAAAAATGCTTCATTTCAAAATCATTTTCCTGTTCATTTAAACTATACCACTGAGCAGCATAGTCACTGGCGCCAATAGGCATTCTACAGAAATTAAACTTTGCACCATGTTCTTGATCAAAAAAATTTTTTATTACTTCTTCTCTTTGTTTGTCATCAATTTTATTTAATGCTATCCAACCGAGTTCATTAAAACAAGCACCAAAACCATCAATGGTCTGATCCCTTTTATCAGTAAGTGTAAGACAATGAGATGATGTATCTGCATCAGTATTCATCGCTATTAAATCCTTTGTATCTCTATCAACCCATTGGTTGTTAATTGTTGTTTCTTTCCATTCGATTCTCATTGTTAACCTCCTAACCTTTTACCGCTCCAGCAACAATTCCTTTAACAATATGTTTTTGGAAAAAGAGATAGAATACAACCAAAGGTGCTGAAGTCATAAGTAAACCAGCAAGTAAACTCGTCCAATCTGCTTCATATTTTCCGAAAAACTTATTGGCTGAAAGAATAAGTGTGTAATTTTTCGCATCTGTAATCATTAATAAAGGTAATAAAAAATCATTCCATATCCATAAAGCATCTAATATTGCAATTGTAGCTGTTATAGGCTTTAATAATGGAAATATAACATATAAGAACACTTTAAAAGGTCCACATCCATCAATAATAGCGGCTTCTTCCAAGTCGATTGGAATTGTGCCTACAAAACCAACATAAAGGAAAATGGCCATATTAACCCCAAGTCCAATATAGATAGCTACAGTCCCTAATAAACTTCCTTTAACATTAAAAAACATTGCAGTTCTTGTTAGAGAAATCATAATAGAGTGAAAAGGTATCAGCATAGAAGCAATAAAAAGAATTTGAAATACTGATGCTAACTTTGTTTTACTTCTTGATATTATATATCCTGCCATAGCAGAACTAATTATGATTCCACTTACAGCTAAACCTGTAATGAAAAAGGTGTTGAATGTTGTTCTTATAAAATCAAGTTTTTTAACAGAAATTATATAATTTTGAAATTGTAAAGTTTTAGGTAATGCCAGAATGGATCTTGCCATCTCGCCATCCGTTTTTAATGAATTAATCACTGCAATATAGATTGGAAAAAGCACAATAACAGCAGCTACTAGAAGAAATAACCATTGAATAACATTAACTAATTTCTTATTCATTATGCTTTTACCTCCTTCTTTCGAGTTATTCTAAGCTGGATTAATGTTATACATAACACAAACAAGAACAAAATAATCGCTTTAGCGTTGGCGTAACCATATCTAAAATAACTGGAAAATGCCTCTTCATAAATGTTTAGTGACATAACCTGAGTTGTTCTGCCAGGTCCGCCTCCAGTCAAACCGTAAATTTGATCAAAAGCTTTAAAAGAACCATTAAGCGTTAAGAAAAGATTAATCGTAACAGCATGCATAATCATTGGTAATGTGACTTTAAAAAATATTTTAATACTGCTTGCACCATCAACTTTAGCCGCCTCTTTGTATGCTGTCGGCACACCTTGTATTGCAGCAATATAGATAACCATGGTATATCCAACAGTTGTCCATAAGGACATCATTACAATTGCCAAAAATGAAAAATTTGGATTACCAAGCCAAGGCTGATCTAAAAACCCTAAAAAATTATTTTGAGCTAATTCACTGAAAACTTTTCTAAAAATAAACTGCCATATATACGCTCCAATAATAAAACTAATCATATTTGGAACGAAGAAAACAGTTCTAAAAATATTTTTTGATTTGTTTCTTGAATCAATTAAGACTGCCAATAATAACCCGATGACATTCGTTAAAATAACCATAGCGAGTACGTATTTTAAAGTAAATTTAATTGAAATCAAAAAGTTCTTATCCTTCGTTATTGCATCTATAAAGTTTTTCAGCCCGACAAAATTATAATTAGGATTTAACCCGTTCCAATCAGTAAAACTGTAAGATAGTCCAGTTATAACTGGTATAATCATGAAAAGGCTGTAAAATATCAAAGCAGGTAATAAAAACAATAATAAGAGTCGTATTTCTTTACTATTTTTCTTTTTTTTCATAACATACTCCTTTCTTCTGTCATAAAATCCAGTATGATGTCTACACTTTAATATATATATTTCTTAAAGAAAAGTGGGCCAAGTGACCCACTATTAGTTATTGATTGATTTCATTGAATAATCGCCAAGCTTCATTTAATGCAGCAATCACATCATCAGCTGTAGCTGTATTTGAGTAATATCCTTGTAATGCTTTACCCGATTCATCCTTAACCGCTTGAGGAATACTTGGGTCAACATAAGATTTCCTTTGTTCCACATAAGAAACTGCTTCATTAATCCAAGGATACGCTTCAAACGTATGAATATTTGAAATTGGATTAAACTGGCAAGAAGTAAAAAATTCTGTAGACGTTTCAGGATTCAAGAAATAGGCTACTAACGCTTTCGCCACTTCTTTATTTTTACTAAATTTACTTACTCCTAAAGATGTTGATACAGAAGCATTAATCATTGCAGCTTTAGGATCATCATTAACTGGTAAAGGTGCTACACCAATATTAAAATCAGGATTTGATTCCAATATAGTTGATGAATACCAAGGTCCTTGTACCCACATACCATATTCTCCGGATGCAAATTCAGCACATCCATCCACTCCGCCGACTTCAAGACCATTTTTATTAGCGTTAGTATGTATCAGGTCAATGACATTAAACATATCTTTTATTTCTTCAAAGGAACTTTCACCGACATACATTTTATCAATAAAATCCGGATTACTTGTATTAACGTATGCACCAACGGTAAGCGGTAAAAGTAACTGTGGTATCCATGCTTCATTATAAGCTGTTAAAAACGGCGTTTTACCTGCCGCTGCAATTGCCTCTGTATTAGCTTGAAGGTCACTCAATGTTAATGCTGGCTGAAGTTCTAATTCTTCAAAAAGATCTTTGTTATATAATATTCCCCATGTCAAACTTTCAAGTGGCAAAGCAACAACTTTATCCTCATATGTTACCGCTTGTTTAGCAGTATCATATAAATCAGCCGTCCATGGTTCATTACTTAAATCTTCAAGATAGCCTGCTTTATAATATTGAACTTTTTCATTAATTGCATTGAATGCGAATATATCTAAATCATCACCTGTTGACAATCTAGTTTTTAAAATCTCTTTCGCAGTATCAGCACTTGGCATTTCCAAGCTATAAGTTACTTTAATACCTGTTTCTTGTTCATACTCTTCAGCAAACTTGTCAATATAGTCTTCATATATTTCTCTAAATCTTGGTTGAGCAATAAAAAGTTTTAATTCTACTTCCTTAGCTTCAGTTCCTTTAGTAGGAGATTCTTTCTTAGTTGAATCATTTTCTTTAGCAGAACCGCACCCCATTAGTACCATGGATAAAATTAACAAAACTGCAATAACTCTTTTCATGTCTTTCCTCCTTATAATTGTTAGCGTTAAGGTTTTTTGTTAACCTGTAATGCAAGTATAGAACTTTTTTGAAAGAAAATCATTAGATAATATTAATGAAACTCACTGTAAAATATTAAGAATTATATTCACCAGGTGTACAACCATAATATTTTTTGAAAACCTTATAAAAATAGGTGACATCTTTATATCCCAAATGCTTTGATATTTCTTTGTGGGCATTTCCTTTCTCAAGCAATTTGACTGCCTCTTCCATTTTCCTCTTCAAAATATAGTTACCTAAAGTGATACCATAATGACTTTTAAACGAGCTGCTTAAGTATTCTTTACTGATAAAAAATCGTTCAGCCACATCACTTAAACTAATTTCTTCTCTATATGCCACATCAATATATTCTTTTGCTAAATCTACAATAGGCTTTTCTGTTTCTTTTATCTCATTATATCGATGATTAATTCCTGCTATGGTCAATTCTTCAACCCGCTCAAAATAATTGTTAATAAGCATTCCCTCTTTAACATCCATCTTCAGTTGATCATAGATTGCTCTAATCTCTTCATTTCTTTTAAGAACATCCATCATCTCTTCCCTTAGCACAGGTAAAAGGTAGTCATGTAAGAGTCGAACAAAGATGCTTTGATCTTCACTGGTGTAATTTATTCTTTTTTTTAAATCTGCAAGCACAGTAGTCACCTTTGTTTTATCTGTACCTTTTAAAACTGAACGAAAGGCCTTAACTTTCTCAATAATATAGACAATAACTTCTTCTTCAAACAAATCATGAAGAGCCAATGTGGATGTGCTTTTTAGCAATGTCATTTCTTTTACACATCTTTTCAATGCCTCATTCAACTCAACAGCATCAACTGGCTTTAGAATATACTCAATAGCTTGTGAGTGTATAGCCTGCCTCATATAGTCAAAGTTATCATAACCGCTTATAACAATAATCTTTATCTCTTTAACTTTATCCTTTAAAGTCTTAAGAAAGTCTACACCATCCATATTGGACATTTGCATATCCGTAATAACTATATCTGGATGTTCTTTTTCCACTAACTGAAGACCATCTATACCATTTTCTCCTTCCCCTACAATTTCAATTCCTAATTCATGCCATTGTCCCAAATTACGGATAATGCTTCTTGCCCACTTTTCATCATCAATAATAATTGCTTTTAGCATATCAAGCCTCCTCTTTTTTCTTAGTAGCTTTCATAATCATTGTAATTGTTGTATATTGACCTTCTTCACTTTCCACCTTTAAACCATAAGTTCTACCAAAATACATCTTTATCCGAGCATCAATATTTTTAAGTCCCAGGTTTTCGTTTTTATAAAAAGGAGCTTCTTCATCACCAATCAAATTTCTTTGAACCTCAAGCAGTCTACCTGCTGTAATCCCCTGACCATTATCTTTAACAGATACATATAGGTCACCTGTGTCTTGCCATATTCTCACATCAATTATCCACTCTCTTTCCGTTCTAACAAAACCATATTTAAAACAGTTTTCAACAATTGGCTGAATAGATAATTTGGGCATAAGAATTTGTTTTGTATTTTCAGGAACGTGAATATAAACTATTAACTTCTTGTCAAAACGCTTCTTCTGAATTTGCAGATATTGTTCAACATTGGCAAGTTCCTGTTCCACTGTAACCAATTCTTCTGTTAGCTGCATATTATAACGCATCATTTTGCTGAAGGCACCAATGATCTCATATATTTCCATTGCCTCTTTTTCTACTGCCATTGCCCCAATCATCTGAAGCGTATTATACATAAAATGAGGATTAATCTGAGCTTGGAGAGCCATTAACTGAGCTGATTGAATTTCTATCCGCTGTTTATACTCCTTATCAATAAGATTCCTTATTTTATCAATCATAAACCGATAACTTTGTTCCAACACTTTTATTTCATCATTTGTCTTTGCAATGGTTTCAGGTAATGCATCACTCACAAGTAAATCATCAATATTTTGCATAGACTTTGTTAAAGATCTAATAGGTTTCATTAACTGAGCACCAAAAAACAAAATAATCCCAATAATTATTATCCCCGTTAGAAGAATAATAACGAGTTGAGAAGACATTGTTTTCCTATAAAATTCTGTAGCAATACTGGTAGGAATGGTTTTAACTAGATAAAGTTCCTCGGATAATCTACGATGAAAAACATATTCATCATTTATAATCAAATAACCTCCTTCATCTGATTCTTTTACGTATTCATAAATCTCATCACTATTATCTCGTTCTAATCCTTTATGTGTTTCATAAATAATCTTGCCTTCTCCATCAAGGAAGAATTCACGACTATTTTTTTCAGTATTAAGGAGCCCAGCGGCTCTTTCAAACAAGTTCCAATTCAGCTTAACGACTAATGCACTTATCACTTCCTGATTATCAAATCGTCGATATATTTTCGTTAAATAAGGACCTTCAATTACCTGTCCCTTTTCCTTTTCTTTTATATTATATAATAACCCACCTTCATTTTTAAACAATTGATTTGTTTTGAATTCATCATCGCTAATTTCATTAATTAAAAAATCTTGCTCATAGGAAGCACTAAATACCTTATTACTTTCAAAAGAATAATACCTCACAGTAATAAAGTCTCTAAAATTAGCGAATAAATATGCTTTTAGCTTTGTTCGAAAAAACTGAATACCTTCTTTTTGCCAAGAATCATTTTGATCTACTTTTGACGTATAAAACTGTACATTATTATCGAAAAAAAAGGCGGTAAGCGACTCGTCAATACGCTCCACATTACCATAGAATTCCCTATTCACCCATTCCATCTTAGATTCATTCTGAGTTAATATTTCCTGTTCCATAGCATCCTGAGAATTTTGTCTTGAAATAACTGCTGCCACCATTAAAGGAACGATGGCAACTGTCAAAGTCAATACAAACAGTTTCATACGTATGCTACGAACCAATGGTGTTAATATGTATTTCTTTAAAAAGTACTTTAATCTCATTATTTTGACACCTCTTATTAAAGATTACATTCCTTGTGAAACTTCTAAATTTATCCTATTATATCAAAATTACTGACTTAATACTATTTGGTAATATTTTAACATTACAAGCTTTAATATTCACTTCTTCGTCTTCATAGAAATTTTCATACATGTGCTTTCGTATTCATAGTATGCAACAAATAAATAAAAGTATTAATTTACGTTAATTTCATTCTACTTGATGATGCAGAATCATGATTGTTTTCTATAAAAATGCAGAAGGTTTATATTCAACCTCCTGCTTCTATTTATACATATTTATTTATCTTACTTAGATATATATAATAGTAAGAACGCTAATACAACTATATCAGCATTTTTATCTATTGAGTTCCTTCAAAAGCTCATTGATTTCATCCATCGAAATTGAGCCTCCAGCGAATCCTACTAGAGTTCTTAATGGTAAATCCTTCATCATGGCAGTCTTCATCTCTTCTGTGATTGCCTCCGATGCAGCTTCTGTCTTATCGTAACTATCATGTGAACCAAAAACTGCCTCCATGGACTCTAAATATGGCATGATTGCTTCTTTTCCCTTTTCATCACTTTGAATTTCACCTAATGTACTATTAAGTGAATATGTTCTAAGAAGTTTTCTTGTGGATTTTATAAATACAGTTTCATAACATCTGGCATCTCTTGATGATGCTCCAATTTCAATTCCATAATTACCCTGCTCAACATACCAATCATTTAGCATAGTATTGAAGTAAGCGAATGAACGCTTGTCAAGAATAAACTCAACTTCTCTGCTCTCACCTGGATTCAATGCTACTTTCTCGTAACCTTTCAACTCCTTGACTGGTCTGATAGCATCTCCATCATCTGAAGGTGTCACATAAAGCTGGACAACCTCTTTACCAAATACATCGCCAGTATTTGTAACAGTGACTTTTATCATTAACTCGTCTTGGTCTGTCATCTCACTCTTGTCTAGTATAAGATTATCATAAGTAAACGTTGTATAACTTAACCCATGTCCAAATGGAAATAACACATCCATTTTTTTTGTTTCATAATAGCGGTAGCCAACAAATACACCTTCTCTGTATTCCACTATATCTTTTTCTCCTGTATAGTAGAGGAAGGATGGATTGTCTTCAAGCTTGATAGGAAATGTTTCTGCCAACTTACCGCTAGGATTCACATCACCAAATAATATGTCAATGATTGCATCACCAACAGCCTGTCCCGCCAGATATGCTTCGAGAATACCTTTAACCTTGTTGACCCAAGGCATTTCAACTGGCGATCCGTTGTGTAGGACAACAACAGTGTTTGGTTGAAGGTTTGTAACCGCTTCAATCAGTTGATTGTGGCTTTCAGGTAATTTCATATGACGGCGATCATACCCTTCACATTCGTAACTATCAGGTAACCCTGCAAATACAACAGCTACATCGGCATTTTTTGCTGCTTCTACAGCATTATTAATTAATACAGCATCTATTTCGTCCTTATCTAGATCATATCCTTTCGAATATATCACTTCAATACCTTTGATTGCTGATCCCGAATCTACTACATTACTGATTTTATGGCTATTGATGTGGGAGCTTCCTCCCCCTTGAAATCTTGGCTTTATTGCAAATTCACCTATAAAAGCAATTTTTTGGTTTACCTTCAATGGAAGGATACCTTCATTTTTTAAAAGCACCATGGATTCTCCAGCAATCCTGCGAGCAATCTCATGATCTGCATCTCTGTCAAATACAGCATCATGATTACGATTGTTCTCGAAATGCTCAACTATATTCAAGATTCTTTCAACTGATGTATCAAGCACTTTCTCATCAAGTACTCCATCTTTTACAGCAGTCACCAATTTGGCATCATTTATACCACCTGATGAAGGCATCTCAAGGTCAAGCCCTGCCTTAACACCCTCAACACGGTCATTGACTGCACCCCAGTCACTTACAACAAATCCGTCAAAATCCCATTCATCTCTAAGAACCTCTGTAAGAAATCTTCGGTTTTCAGACGCATAAGTACCATTAATTTTATTATATGAACACATGACAGTCCAGGGTTTTGCTTCTTTGACTGCATTTTCAAAGCTGGCAAGATAAATTTCTCGCAACGTTCGCTCATCCACTCGTGAATCTGACGTCAAACGACGATATTCCTGATTGTTAGCAAGAAAATGCTTTATGCTAGTTCCGACTCCCTGACTTTGAATACCATTGATTTGTGAAGCTGCCATTGTCGATGAAAGATAAGGATCTTCTGAAAAATACTCAAAGTTCCGTCCACAAAGTGGTGAACGTTTGATATTCACTGCCGGTCCAAGAATGACTGCAACACCTTCAGCCTGGCATTCATTCCCTAATGTTCTTCCCATTTCATAAATCAGTTCTCTATCAAAAGAGGATGCTACCGTACATCCTGTTGGAAAACAAACAGCCTTAATACTGTCATTAATTCCCAAGCTATTCCATTCTTTATCCTGTTTTCGAAGTCCGTGGGGACCGTCTGATACCATAATTGCATGGACATTAAGTCGTTCCACTTCTTTTGTGTGCCAAAAGTCAGCACCTGAGCACAAACCGGCTTTTTTTTCAAGTTTCATTTTATTGATTAATTTCTTCTTTTCCATTAATATTCCCCTTCTAATAATATTAAAATATAATCTATTATTATTTTACTGAAGATAGGAAATGAATTATATCAGAATTTTTCACTTATTGTCATGATTTTTACGAGCTTCAAAATTCTGCTGGATGATGCTTCCTTCTGTATTCCCTAGGCGTCATACCTGTAGTGCTCTTAAACACATAACCAAAATGACTCTGAGAACTATAATTCAGGTATTCTGCAATCTCTGCTATTGTCTTGTCGGAAAACTTAAGCATTTCTTCTGCAATCTTTATTTTTTGTTTATGAATGTACTCGGAAAACGTCATACCCACATGTTCTGAGAAAATTCTTGAAAGGTATGCCGGATTCATTCCAAGATCATTGGCCATATCTGACAATCTTATCTTATTAAATATATTCTTTTGAATGCCTTTCTTACAATCTTCAACATAGATATTAAGTGTTTTACCTTCATTACTATTTTTGACAAGCTTTGTGAATTCCAGTAACGACTCTGACCTTATTTTCATGAACTCACTAACATATCTGCATTTAGATATTTTTTTGAGAAACATATCACTCAAAAGAAAACTCTCTGAAGAAGAGACACCCGCTTCAATAGCAATTCTTGAAATAACTGCTATACCTACTACCGCCATATATTCCTCATTCTTTAAATAGTCGTTATCAATTACAAGTGGATACTTAGGTGCGGGAAAGTTTACGTATTCTTTCATCCTCTCTACATCACCATTTCGTAAAATCTCCCAGAAGAACTGTTCTTCTGAATAGGCGTGATTCATCTGAAGTTCATCTTCTATTCTTAATCGGTATTTAGTCTTATTCGTATCCCTTTCATATAGTTTATCTGAATGTTCCTCATCTTCTTTCTTGCCACAAACAGATATGTCCGCTAGTTCAAACAATTGGTCAACTGTAATGATTTTATCATTCACCACTGACATAAAGAAGGATACTGTAGAAAAAATTCTTCTCATACTGCACATGAAAATCTTGGAAACGCTGTCTTTATGCTCTATTATTCTGTTAAATAAATTCACTTCATGAAAGTTCATATTCCTATAACATACAGGTCCCCAGAAGAAATAACTGTCACTGTTATCTGGTCTGAATCCGCACATACATATAGGTAATTTTTCAAGTTTTGTATAAGCTACATTGCTGTCTTTCAGCTTAGAGAATAACGTATCAACCATCTCACGGTGGTAGTGCAGTAATTCTAAGCTATCTGGACATGAATAGCACCGCAATAATTCCCCTGCACTGCTGTATTCATATGAAGGAATATCACTCAAATCAGATAGCATTGTTGCCAAATATCCATTATTAATGAGAATCACCTATTTCTTCAAATTATTCAAGTATTCAACCAAGTCTATGATCCTTATATTATCACCTAAAGTAACTACAAGTCAAATAAATACTTTCCACTGCTCTTATGGCTAGTATAGGCATTTGCAAATAACTATTATATTAATTCTGAACGCATTTTCTCTATCCAATCCAGTTCATTTTGAAGAGATTAAAAAATATTTTCATATATTTTTTCCCAAAGAAATTTTTCTCTTGAGGATCTGTTAGGAATATAACTTTCTCTCCTTTTCTTTTCCTTTTCCATGAGCAGCGTGTTTCTTATTTTTTCCTCATACTTTACTAATAGTTGAACAAGTTCCTCATCAGTAATCATATCTGCCCAAGCCAACTGAATTAAAAATGTCTTCCTCCACTCAGGCTCATCAGGAATATCCAATATAGCCTTTCTTAGTTCTTTAAGTCCTTTTTCTGTTATAGAATATACTTTTCGTGACGGCGTATTTTCCTGATATTGGACTTCGGTTATTGCAAGCCCGTCCTTACTCAGTCGTGTTAAGGCTTTATATATGATTGCTCAAATATTTTTTTTAGGTCATAGCCAGATAATGACTTCCAGCTCAAAAGACCTAAAATTGCACTTTCAATGTTCATATCACCACATCCTTCTTAATTTTTAGTAATTATTTCTTACTCCACTTATTCTTAATTTTACCCGATAAGCTTAGTCACCATACCAGCTCCTACTGTACTTCTGGTTATCAAGATTTCCTATTGAGCTTTCAGGAGGGGAGCTTCTGCGGTTTTGCATTGTAAGAGCTTTGCATCCATATATAATAGCCGATGAAATGACCACAATGCTTGATGCTGTTACTCAAGCAGCCATATGGAGAGAGTTACAGTAGTACAATGATCTCCATAACGAAAAACATTTGTAAAGATATTGTCAAATAGTCTTTTCTTCTATATCCCCTCCTTTCATATGGTGAATACAATTAATGATATAGTCTAAATAGGATAAACGTCTTTTTATAATGATGCTTATAAAACCTATATAAAGAATAGAGCAAAGAATCATGTTTAAAATTAATAGCATATCCTTTAACTATAAGTATCTGTATGTCTTAGGTTTAAAAAATTGTCAATATACTAAAATGATAATTTATGTAATATGAAGAAAGTCACTACGAATAAAGGTAAAATTTTAAGAGAAACCAATAAAAACCACTTAATGATTTTTTTATATTGCTTATGCTTAATAGACAACATAACCATTTCCCCATACAGTATGAATATATTAGTATTCTGAATCGATGGCTTGCAGCTTCTTTCGTATATTTTTAATGTGAACCACCACATTATTATTTGAAGACAGTATAAATTTCTCTCCCCATACGTTTTCAAAAATTTCCTTCACACTAACACTGTTGCTCTATTACTAACGAGGTAGAGTAAGGTCTTGTATTCAATGTCAGTAAATCTAACTTGAATGTGATTTATGGTAACTTTATTCATATTTTTACTGATAAAAAGATTGTGGATACGTATTCCTGATAATTGCCTGTTAGCCTTTTCTCGTCTTGACAACGCAAACACTCTTTCAAGTAATTCTTTCGACGAAAAAGGCTTTATCATATAATCATCACCACCACATAATAATCCTTTAACCATATCTCCTCACTTGATTTTGCAGAAAAAAACGAAAGAACTTTATAAAATCTACACCTTAAATAACTGCTGAAAATGTATTGAACAGAGAGTTCTACGCAGATGATTTCGGGAAGAAATGGCTAACTGACGTTACGGAAATGAAATATGGACTAGGAAGCAAAGCTTATCTTAGTGCCATACTTGATCTTGCAGACAAGATCCTCAAAAAAGTTTAAGAAAAAACTGAATGATGCCGGAATGTCTAGAGTATCCAGATGCATAGACAACGGACCAATGGAAACCTTTTGGGGAATGATTAAATCAGAAACGTATTACTTGAAGGAACTTAACACATACGATGAATTGGAACAAGCAGTTATCGATTACATAGATTATTATAACAACTACCGATATCAAAAACGCCTTAACTGTATGACACCGATGGAATACAGAGATTATTTACAAAACAAAGCAGCATAAAAATATCTCCAACCACTTCATAAAATAGTTGGAGATATAATAACCTTTTATTTTTTCCACTGTCTACTTGGCAGAAATCCATAACTTCTAGTATAGACAAAGACACAAGTAATCATTCAAGATAGAAAATATAAAAACTATCATTATCAATAATAATTATTTGCTATATCCTTTATTAATAATATTCCTTAATTCCTCTTTTATCTCATCACTTGCATACTCTCCACCATGATAGCAAATAATTTTTTCAATATCATAGTTGAAAACTTTTTCTAGTGATTTTATTTCCTCTTCTTCATCTAACACAAAACGTTTATCAGCAATACCCAGCACACCACCCTCAGAAATTAACATATCTCCGCTAATCAAAGTTTTTTCAGGCTCAATATATAATGAGATATGTCCTGGCATATGCCCCGGAGTCTCAATAACTTTTACTCCCTCACTTATTATTTCACCATCAGATAATGTGGTAGCATGCTCCAAATATTGGACGCTTCTCAACATTTGGATAAACCCATCATTGTATGTTTTAGCCTCACCTTTTAACGACTCTCCATTTATTTCAGCCTGTTCTAACCGTAATGATTTCTTCTTTCCTAAAACATAGGGTATTTGATTATTGGAACATTTCACTTCAACATTAGGATATTTTGTAACAAGTTCTTTTATAGCCCCCATATGGTCATGGTCATGATGTGTCAAAATGACTTGACTAAGATTATGTATATCTAATCCTAATTCATCAAAAGTTTTTTCAATAGCTGGCAAAGACATTGGATATCCTACATCAATCATTATTAAATTATCATTATTTTTTATTACAACAGGATAGATATAAAATCTCATTTGCCCCATTTCAAATAGTAAGCGTAGCGTAATTATTTCTGTCATTAGTATACCTCCATTTAAATAATTTTTCTAACTTCTTGTTTTTCAACATTCCATTTCCAACAGCAAGTACTTATATTATTATTGTAAATAATACTGTTTTTTTCTATTCCTTCGTCTTCTTTTATTAAACATTTTATTTAACATATGTATATATTATCCTAAGATACTATATACTTTTTGCTGCTTTCTTAGCTTTCTATAAATTTTAATCTCTCTTCGTTTTCATCTTGGATGTCATACTCTTGTAAAAGAGCAGCAATAATATCATTATTCTATCTTATAACGATTATTTTGTTTAATTCTTTTTCATTAATTTCAATGTCAGCTTCTTCCACTAGACTATTTATATATTCTTCATACTTATCCTTTGAATAATTGATTCTTACATAATCTTTTACTTCTTCAAAGGATGGTAGGTATGTATTTGTCAGCAATCTTTCTAAGATAGCTTTTGGCTAACAGAATTCCCTTGTTTAATTTATATCAAGTCTCCAACAAAACTGATGGCATATCTGTATACCTCACTACAAATAAGTTTTTCTTCCTAACCCCTCGATTACAATGGCTCCTTTCCAAGTTATCCACTTTTTTATTCTTGCATCTATGGCTTTTTCTAAATTTATATTAGAAAGCTACTTTCATAAATAAAGCTACGCAACAAAGGATAATGACAAATGGAACATAAATATAGCGCCCGATAAAATACCATGTATTTCCCTGCTTTTTAGTTCTACCTTTATTGATTTCAATAAATAAGTCTTCTTTTTTCATCACCCAAAACCAACAAATAGCACCTAATGTTGCACCAATAGGGATAATATAAATTGATACAAAGTCCATCCATGGACCCCACTGGAAGATAGCTTCCATATTTATTCCAAATCCCAAACATATTAAACACAAAATGGAGAGAACTCCTTTACGATTGAGTTTAGGAAATTTATGCAGCAAAGATTCACCAACTGCTTCAAACATATTTTGCAAAGAGCTGATACCTGCGAAAATCATAGCAATATATAAAATAATTGCAAAAATACGACCCATAGGAATATCTTGTAAAATGGTAGGGAGTGTAACAAAAAGTAATCCCGGACCTGCTCCAACATCAAGGTCATAAGAGAAACATGCAGGAATAATTACCAAGGCTGCAATCAATGCTGCAATGGTATCAAAAAGAGCAGTTTTTCGAGCCACAGAAATTACATCCTCATTTTCTCCTAAATAAGCACCATAAACAATCATGCCACTTCCGGTAATAGATAGTGAAAATAGGGCTTGCCCCATAGCCCAAATCCATACCATTGGATCTTTGAGTACCTCCCAGCGTGGAATAAGCATAAATAAGTAACCTTCCATTACATTTGAAAGCATTGCAACACGTACTGCCAAAACAATAAATATTATAAAAAATATAGGCATCATTATTTTATTTGTTTTTTCAATACTCTTTACGCCTAAAAATAACGTAAACAAAGTGCCTATTACTACAATAACATGGTATGGTATTACAGAATGAGGCGTAAGTGAAAATGATTCAAACCACTTACCAGTGTCTACAGTCATTAAATTGCCTGTTAAGGAATTAATCAAAGCCTTAAATATATACGCTACAATAACGGCATAACCAATCGCAATGCACATTGAGCCTGCTAATGGTAACCAGCCTAGAACTCCACCTATTTTTCCAGCTCTTTTACTTCGTGTGTTCAAAGCGTTTTCATACGAACCCAAGGTACCTGTTTTGGAACGACGTCCAATAGCAAACTCTGCAGGTAAACCTACATAACTAAAAATAAAAATAAAAAATAGATATACTAGTAAAAATGCACCGCCACCATTGCTCCCCAGTTTATTTGGAAATCCCCAAACATTTGCCATTCCTACAGCAGAACCCACAGACGCCAAAATAAATCCCCAACGACTGCGAAATCTTCCAGATTTTTGTTTTTTTCCAATATCCATATAAAATCCTCCTAAATTAGTTCATTACTTACCTATTCAAAAATAAAAGTCCTCTGTCCCTAATAAAAAAGGGACAGAGGACGAAAATTTCGTGGTACCACCTCTGGTTTAAGTATTCTTGAAAAAATACTCCTCTTTGTGTGCTAACACACACATACGCTGTATCGGGCGTACCCGTCTTACCCTACTAACATATTTTCAGGCAGCTGCTCCAGAATGTATTCAAGACAGTAAGTTTTCATCCTTTCACCAACCGGATGCTCTCTATAAAACTTTACCTGTTTTTACTTGTTTCCTTCTTCGCATTACATATTTATCTTACAATATCACACTATTTAATTTAAATCAAGTGTTACCTTAAGCTTAGTTTAGGCTTAGTAAGTGTAAAATAAATATTTGCCACCTTTGAATTTAATCTTCTTTACTTGAAACCACTTGCCATCTTTTCGCTATTATTACCACCTAATCTCCAAATGGATATCACATTCTCACCTGATTGGGCAATGATAGCCATCCAGTAATGGAGTGTGACCGTATCAGCATACCATACCTCATGCTTTTCACCTTCTATATCCTTATAAACGAACTTAATGCATTGACTTTTCTCGTCTCTTTCAATCTCTGCCTTATACTGTTTCACTATTTCCTCTGCCTGAATTTCTGACACAGGGTTCGTTTCCCCATCTTCCTTCCAGTCAAAACCACCTGTAGCAAGGGCAAATCCCTTATTACCCGGTACTATAGACATCTTTTTAATTAATCCCTTAATGAATTTTTCGTCTGCTTTCGGTCCTGCCTCTGTAGCAGTTCCATATAAATTATAGCACATCATAATATAATCAGGACCTTTAGGTAACGTCAGTTTTTCGATTGGTGCACTGGGTTCCAGAACAACTCTCATCTTTAAATCATTTTCAGAAGTCTTTATATATAATTTTTGGCAAAATTTCAAATACATCTTCCACAATTCCATATCCTTCTTAATAGCTTCATAATCAATTTCTATGCCTTCATATCCTCCTATTAATGCTATGGATATTATTTCATCTATATGCTTATTCATCTTCTCATCATTTGAAAATAATGCATAAAGAACCTCGGTATCTTTGAGGGAAGATGAACCATTTTCTTTCATCTTATCATTAACGATAGTAAGATAATTCACCCAGTCATTACCACTAAAGTTTTCTTGTATGATTTGAAAAATTTCTGTTGTGTTTTCTGGAATCATCAATTGGTTTTTATGATTGAAATAAGCAGCAAAATAACTGAAGTTTTCAATATGTTCTTCTAAATCTCTCACTTCATGTAAAACCCTATCTATATCCCAGTATGCCACCCATACAGAAATCTTCAACTCTTCTTTTTCTAACTTTTCTTCCTTCTCTAGCCGTTCTGTCTTTTTTCCACAACCTGTCACAAGAATCTCTAATATGAGCATCAAACCAACGAATATCCATATTCCTTTTCTTAACATTTATTACTCTCCCCTTCATCTACAATGACTTGATAAACCAATTCACAATGTTTTCCCATTTTTCTTTTGCATTATGTTTTATAGCTTCTATACCATGTAATATATCATCATATAGAATATCACCTGATTCATACTCTTTGACTAAGAATTGTTTAAACACCCCGTCATAAACATCATCCACTAGATTTCTTTGACTATAACCATATTCTCCCCATGCTGCTTCTAAACATATTAAACCTTCTAACAGGTTTGTTGTCACCAAACCCGAAACAGCTTCTTTTTCATCAATAAATATAGATAAACGATTATCCTTAACACTCACCTCAAGGTATCTCCTTCCCGCTTCCTTTAATTCAAGTTCAGGAATATAAAGCTGTGCTCCTTCTTCTACTGAATCTACCTCTTCCTTAACTTTATATTTTAATTCTTCTTTTGCCTCTTCTTTCTCATCTGCTGTATTCCCATAGGTAATTTTGGTTTTTAATTCTACTCTCTGAGCCTCTTTTTTATTTTCTTCTACCGATTGGAAATCTATACCATCAAATTCATCAAGATTAAGATTGAATAGTTCCTTCTTAGTACCATCAACTTTCTCCATAACATATAAAGTATTATTCTTTATCTGAACAGAAATATAATTCTTCAATTGTTTGTCTGCTCTTATATATACAGTTTGAGAACCTAACTTATTTCCCTCTAAATAGACAGATAACTGTAAATCCTTAATCTTGTTTTTGTTAAGTCTAAGTATCCCTCTTCCTTTCGGCATAGAAGTTAGTATAATAGAATCTTCCTTAAATTCAGCCTGCCCTTCTAATGTTATCCAATTTTTAGCTTTTTCTTTATCTCCTACAACATAATTAACCTCCTGCCCAGTATCATCCCATATCCTCATTAGAAGATGGTTGGAATACCAGTAGGATTGAGGCTGCATCCTCGTAAGATCGTAGACGGAATTATCACTTGTATTCAAAGAATGTCCTTCTCTATTAAAATTAATGGCAAAAAGATCATAGATTTCTTTTTCATTGACTGCGCTGGTTTTAGAATTGGTTCCGAATTGTCCTGTATTGGAATGCATGAGAACATACATAGCTGGAACTTTTCCCAGCTCTTTTATATAAATTTCTTTCATACAATTATAATCATATTCAACGCGTTTCTTCATTTCTTTAAAACTTTCCTTAGGTATTCCATACTCGTCACGAATATAATCCATAAGATAGTGATTATAATTTCTATCTAGATAAGAAGACACTTTCGAAAATTCAAGGGCATTAAGTTCTCCTAAATAATTGTCATATCTATCAAAGACATTAATATATTCAAGGCGGTACCCGTTTGTCCCAAGTTCCCAGTATGTACTGTCTTCTATATCTAGGAGTTCATCCGGCATAAGAAACTTGACATCATTTTTAGCAAATTTGTCTGCATAAGTATACATGGTTGCCTTAAAATTATATTTTTCCATGATTTTCTGAGCAAAAATGGCTGTGTCACGTCTTCCATCCTCAAACATCAGAAAAAGGGATTTTTCTGGCAGTTGTTTACCTTTTTCATAATAATCGAGAACATCCTCTTGAGTTATAGTTACATATCCTGAATTCTTCAAAGCCTTTAAATGCTCCTCCAAACGTCTAGTACTGATAAGTGTATCATTTCCTGATCTATCTACTCCAAAATAAGAAATAGCAATAAACCCATTTGAACTAAGAGTCACATTGTCATAACTCTCATACTCATTAAATGTAAATAATGCAGTTAACATTAAATAGAGAATATAGATGAGGATTATTCCTTGACATATACTTCTTAAAAATTTTTTTCTATCTTTTTTTGAAGATAATTTATACCTTTTCATCTACTTCTTGTCCTCCATTATTTTTCTGAATTCCTTCTTCTTTTCCTTTCTCTCGAGTTCCTCTATATCTTGAGGTGTCATCCTTGTCCCCCATGTTGATTTCCAAAATGTAACCCATGCTATAGGCATCTGCCATAATAAAACAGCTTCATAATAGATGCAGAAAAACATACCAAAAACCCATGTAGAACTCTTTCTTAAAAGCAACTGAGCAGCGCTCATCATAAAAGACATCATCAGTATTCCCACAAGAAAAGTTGTCGGATATACGTTCTGTACAATGGGTACATAAATCAAGTTATAAAGCACTACTATAGGTGCGGCTATAGGTACAATTAAGCCCATATAAAAGAATAAAGCCATAAAGGGTTCTTTTTTCCACATGAATTTTCCAGCAATAATGGATTCCCTTAACCAAGAGCGTTTCCAACGCATTTGCTGTTTTAAAAAAACAGAGTATTCTTTGGGTACAATAGTCGTACATACAGCAGTATCTTGATAGCTTGTCCTGTGTTTTTTTAACACAAAGTTTGTCATGCTTCTGTCATCACCAAAAGTGGCATGCTGTCCTAGAAACTCTTGGTTCAGCCATTCATCCATATGTTCTACAATAATCTCTTTTTTATAGCAGGATAATGGACCTGATAGACAAGTAACTGCATCAAAATAAGCTTCTGCCGCTTTCATAATACGAAAAGCTATATAATAACGTACAGACTGCATCTTAGTCAATCCATTAGTATATGTATTAGCTACATCTGTTCTACCTGATACACCTCCCATTTTTGGATCTTTAAAAGGCTGCACTAGATTCCTAATAGCAAAAGGATCTAGGAAACTGTCAGAATCAACAAAAACCACTAGATCGTGTTTAGCTTCTATTACACCTCTTGCCAAGGCATCTCTTTTTCCTTGATTTCTTTCTTGCACAAAATATCGTACTCTATTCTTAGTATCATAATAGTCTGCTTCGTCATGAAGCTTTTCCACTATTTCTTTGATTTTATCAACAGATCTGTCATTTGAGCAGTCATCAATTACAATAACTTCTAGCTTATCAACAGGATAATCTTGATTAATACAGCTTAGTATAGTTTTTTGAATCCACTGTTCTTCATTAAAACAGGGAATTAAAATGCTCACACCTGGCGTGTGTTTCTCATCAATTGGCGCAGCTCTATACATAGCGCCAAACAAATATCTGCTAAGAAGAAAAATGGCAGCTATTATACTGTATAGATATAAATATTTATTAAACTTAAAATATATTATGCTTTCAGCACGCATAAGAAGAATAAATACAGTAATAAAAAACAAGAGTAAACTGGATATGAAAAGAACATAACGGTCTTTCCTTTTCTTTAAATGTTGTGTTAATGTCTCTTTAAATTCAAACCCGCACAAAACCTCTTTTTCATTATTTTTCTGAGTTCTAGTCATATGTGCTTCTATTTTAACCTTCATTTCATATCCTTCGGGCATAGTTCCTGGCAAAATTCGAAATTTCAGAATAACCCTTGAGGCACTGTTTATATATGTAAGCTCTTTCTCGTCAGAAAGCTTAATTAGTATTCCAGTTGCGGAAATATCAATTCCTCTACAGCTAAATATCTTTTTACCACTCTCTAAAAAACATATTACTTTAACCTCATAGGAAGCATGATATCTTATCCCTTCCCGCTTACTTTTGATAAAATCTTCAGCTTTTCCTTCACAATCTTTTAAAATATTTTTACCTCTTCTATCAATATTGGTTCTATTTTCTTCCATATCTTTAACATTAGAAAGCAGTCGTCTATCTTGACGTTGTTCTAATAAAATATCTTTCTCAGTTCGTTTCTTTTTCAGATACTTCATTCTTTGTTCATCCCTTCAATCGATATGTGTCAAAAATTCTAGTTTAAATAATCACTAAGCTTAGCGAAGCGGTAACCCTTTGCTTGATAATAGGGTATAACTACATCTAAGGCTTCCGCCGTATATCGACTATTGTCAGACATGTGCATCACTACAATACTGCCATCTTCGATACTTCGTTTACCCATTCCATTGATTAATTTGTTAATGAGTTCTTCTGAACTTTGGGCTTCATAATCATGAGTACTAAAATCACCATTAATAATATATTTATATCCGCAGTCAAATATAGTTTCAACACCAAGCTTACTAACTGCCAATGTTGGAGGTCTAAAGAATAGTTTTAAAGCCCCAGTATCTCCAATATACCTTGCCATTTCCTGATGAGCTGCTACAATATCTTCTCTTAGTAAGTTTCGCTCGTCTTCTGTTAATATATTAATTTTCATATGTGTAAAGGTGTGATTCCCTATGTCATGCCCATTAAGGGCTATAGCACGTAGAAGGTTAGGATTGCCCATATTATCCTTTATTGATACGCTGTCATTTCCCACTCGAACAAAAAATGAAGCTTTTACATCATATTTATCAAGGAGATTCAACAAATTAGTAACTGCTTTATCTGATCCCCAATCATCGAAAGTTAAGAAAATGACTTTTTCCTCTTTAGTATCTACCTCTCCAATTTTGTCAATCTGTGCAATTTCGTCATCTGTAAACCCGATCAACTCCTCGCTGGAGTCAATACTTTGATTTCCAATATAGCGGTCAAAAATAGAATTTAATAGCTCATCCTCAGAATAATGATAGGTAGGCTTAATCAAATCACTTCCGACTCCTTCTAACCGTGAAACGGGTTGATACACTAGGTCGCTGTTTATCATATTATTTAATGAAACAATGTTATATGTAGACTGTTTTATATAAACATTTGCGATTTTTCTTATTAAATCTTTGATTGCACCTGGCTGGGTTAGATAATCCAGACGGTAATAAACGATATCACCTCTGTGAAGGGCAATGGTATTCGCGAAGTAATCTGCAATGATTTCATCTACGGATAAATCTTTATAGGCCTTAATCATTGTACTCTTATTATATGTCACTACTTTGTTATAACCTAACGCAGAAGCCGCTTCCAATACATTACCATTAATATCAGCATACAACGGCATGTAATATGCATTGTCTTCTTCTGAATACGCTTCTCCCAAAAAGTTCTTTAGACACCTTTTCCCCATTTCAATTTCATAACATATAGAGTTAAAGTCCAAATGACTGGGATTATCTGGATTCATACCATAACCACCATTATAGATTTCATGCCCTCTATTTACAATTTCCTGTACATTATCAGGATAATTCATTATTTCTTTTCCAGTAACAAAAAAGCTTGCTTGTGCATCTATATCATCTAAAACTTCAAGTACGCTATCTAATGCGGCTCTATCAGAGATTCCTCGGAAGATATAAGCTACTGCTGGTTGAGTTGTATAGAGGTTGGTAATGACTTTAGCCTTATTTCCATTATTTTTTATTTTTAACTGCTCATAATCACTTAATAAGGGCTGTTGAATGTTACCTTCTGTTTCCTCATTGTTCTGCTTATATGTTGATGTACTTTCCCTAGTTGTAGATTCGTTTTTTAACAATGTCTGAATATCTACTACAGAGTATCCAGCCTTCTTAATTTCTTCATAAGTTTTTGTAACTATCTGATCGAGTTTATCATGATAGCCTAGTCTGAAAAAGATAACATCTCCTGGTGCAAACCCCTTATAACTGTTCATAATCTGATCGACTGATGCTTCTTTCTCCTTTATAGGCCTCTTATTATATGTAACTGCAGAACATCCCAAAGTTTGCACTACTTCTCTTATAGTGTCATCATAATTTCCATAAACCGGCATAAATATATCTGCTGTTACACCAAATCTTTCTTGTAAAACCTTCTGACCTTTCCATATATCGAAATAAACCTGTCCAAAATCCTTACCAATGAGTTCATCTCCTGTCAACCCTCCATTACCTATGGTATGTCCCTCATCCAGTATTTTTTGAACTTGTCTTGGATAGTCAACGGCTTCATTTCCTGTTACAAAAAATGTTGCCTTTATCTGATTTTCTTTTAAAAAAGCTAATATGTTATTAAGTATTGCTTCATTTTTTATTCCCCTAAATAAATAAGCAATTAATTTACTCCTTGTAGTTACGTTCTTATATACCTTTGCTAGCTTTTCATCATTACTTTTTCTCAAGGCATCAAAATCCCTGTCAAAATCTTTGTCTTGATAGAGAGACAAATCCTTAACAAATTCTGTTGAATAATTATTATCGTTCATTGCTATTAAAACCCATTCAACAAGTGTAACGATATCAATTTCTTCTCTTGTTTTTTTATCTTCCTTCTTAATAGTGGGTTGTTTATCAATTGCAGGCTTCTGATCTTCTTCTTTATCTATATCTTTTTGTTTGTCGTCATATTCCTCTTCATTTAAAGTGCCTTTTAATTTAATAGAAATAATAGTTCCCTTTTTTAAATTTTTCACATATGCTTCTGCCATATTATAAGAAGAGAAGCTCTGGTAACTCAACAAATAATTGCTTTCTACTACGCTATTTATACCACATGCATTTACAATAGTTAAAAAAGAATCTTCATATTCGGTTACATTACATTTTAAAATTTGTGGTTCTTTGCCTATGATTTTTCTTAATATTACATTAGTTAGACATAGATCTTTTACTATCTCTGCTTCCTGTAATTTTTCCATATGCTTCCTAGCAGAAAGACTATAGCTACCAATCTCCTGTTCTGCTTTTGCAATAGCAAGAACCGAATCTTGATCCTCTGCACTTTCAATACCTGAAACAAAAAAAGTTGCTTTTATGTTATACTTATGAAGCAGTGCCAGTATTTTCTTCATTATATCTGGATCTGCTAAACCTTCAAAAGTAAGGGCAACCTTTCTATCTACCGTATCAATATCCCTAATGAGGTAAGCCTTTTCACCTCTTTTTTCTAACTTTTTTAGGGCTTCATTGATTTCTTGTTCCCCATTATACTTAGTTTTTACATCATGAAAAGCTTCTTCTTTATTCTTATCCATATGTAGCCATATTAAAATGCTGATCATTGCAGCTATAGACACTATCCCTATTAGAAAGATTTTCTTTTTATTATAAAACATATCCACGCCTCCATTTATAAACTCCAGTAGGAATAACCTTCATTTTCTAACTTGTCCTTATCAAGAATATTTTTAATATCAATAATCACCTTTTTTTGCCTTTGGTGTGATTTAAACATCTTATTTATTTTCTCATATGATAGGTTTTTAAATTGACGGTGGGCTACTGCAAAGATGATACAATCGGCTTGGTTGATTTCTTTCATAGTAACCATTTCAATGTCAAATTTTGCCTCTACTTCCTTTTGACTTATCACTGGGTCTACGGCGGTTACATTGACTTCATATTCTGTTAAATGCTTGATGATATCCTCTACTTTGGAATTGCGAATATCTGGACAGTCTTCTTTAAATGTAATACCCATTATGTATACCTTTGAATTTTTCACTGATATATTCGCCTTAATCATATGTTTAACAGTCGTTTCCGCAATAAATCTTCCCATACTGTCGTTAATTTTTCTTCCAGCAAGGATAATCTGGGAATGATATCCTAGCTGTTCTGCCTGATAAATAAAATAATAAGGATCTACACCTATACAATGCCCGCCTACAAGTCCTGGATAGAAGCCTAGTGCGTTCCATTTGGTATTCATAGCTTCAATGACATCCTTTGTGTCTATCTCCATACGGTCAAAGACTATCGCCAACTCATTCATAAAGGCAATATTGATATCTCTTTGAGCATTTTCAACTAATTTAGCAGCCTCTGCTACTTTTATCGTCTTTGCCCTATAGACTCCCGCTTCAATAATGGTCTCATAAGTTCTGGCAACAATTTCGAGTGTCTCCTCATCTATACCCGAGACGATTTTTGTAATATTATGAAGTCTGTGAATCTTATCTGCTGGGTTAATTCTCTCAGGAGAGTAACCTACCTTAAAATCTTCCCCACACGTAAGCCCCGAAGCCTCTTCTAAAATAGGAATACATATATCCTCTGTTACCCCTGGATAAACCGTTGATTCATAGACGACAACAGCACCTCTTGATAGATTACGGCCTATAATTCTACTCACTTCTGTAACAGGAAATAAATCTGGGCGCTTGTCCATATCAACAGGTGTAGGTACTGCCACCACTATAAAATTTGCCTCACTGAGCTTTGTCTCTTCATATGTAAACTCTACTGTGGTTTTTTTAATTTCTTCATCTCCTACTTCCTTTGTAGGATCGATCCCAGCCTTATATTGATTAATTTTCTCGCAGTTAATATCAAATCCTATGACACTTGTTTTTTTTGCAAATTCAACTGCAATAGGAAGTCCCACATACCCTAATCCAACTACTGCAATTTTATAATTTTTTATAAACATATAGTTGATTCCTACTTTCATTTTGCTATATTTTATGCTTTTAATTTTATTTATACGAATTATTTTAAAATACTATATTAAACTTATTTTATATGTTATTAACTTATACTAAGTATATTATATAGAATAGGAGAATTCAACTATTTTTTACCTTTTTTAACAATTTTCGACATTTTTGTAGAACCATATCAAGGCTTCTCGATAATCTGATGTCATAATCATCAAAGAATTCAAATGCATTTGTGTATGATTTGATAAAATCTCACACCTGTTTGCTTTCAACATTTTAGTTTTTTATTCCAATAAGGTTTAAGGACAGATATTTTTGTTGCAGCCGCTTCCTATAAGCTTCCATATTCCTTAACTTAATTATTTCACTTAGGAACATATTGTTTATTGACTGGTTACTCTTTTCAGAATCCATGAATAATTTAGAAATTATCATAACTTTCATATCTGGAACACAATAATATTGGAGCTAGACTTACTTTTCAGTATATGCTGCGTACATTGTACACCAGCTGTATAATTGTCAGATAATATTGATGATTTAACATACTCAGTATTATAGATCTTCATGCAAAGAAAAACTTCCTTATAATATTCACTGGTTGAGATATTTTATTAACCTTTACACTTGCACTATATAAAAATATCCCTATCAAGAATTAATAGGGATACATATTGACTCATATTCATTTTTCTTTTCGTTCGATTTGACTTTTGTGCTTAATTAACATTTTAAATGATATTATTCCATTGATACATAGCATACTGTAATTCATCTAAAAATTTATTAATATGCCATCCATCTGTTGTAGCATGATGTGCAGTAATAGAAAGTAGTAATTTAATTTGACCATTTTTTTCTATAAATCTACCTGCTTCAATAGTTGGGAAATAATAAGGTTTATTATTATAACTATGAAGTGAGAAATGTTTAAATTCTATCCACGGAACACAGGAAACAGTATAAGCATTAGCTGGCGGCAATAAATGCGGCTGAGAAAGGACACCATGATTATTTCCATATAACTTTTGATTTTCTAAATAACTCTTATAAAAACTTCAAAATCATCATTATATTCAGTCCACATCAATGATATAGTTTCATCATCTTCATGAAAACAGGCATATAAGGGTGTCAATGTATCCCAATAACCTATTGTTTCATCTACCATGCCTACCTTAAATTCAACTTGTTGATTAAGTGTTTTTGTTACTAACCATATGTATGCAGGAAAGAACTTTATATTTTGTTGTTTAAGAGAATTTCTAAAATTCGTTATACTAAGTTCAACTGTCATAGAATAACTAGTTGGCGCCATTACTGAAAAATAGTGAAACATTTGCCCTCTAGACCAAGTTTGAATGTCTATAGGGTGAAAACTTGTATTCATAGTCATTTATTCTCCTTCCCCCATAATCCATGCTTACTACAATATACATATAGCTTTCCTTTTTGTCTTTTAGGCAAACGAATCTCCGCATTCTGTTCTGGATATAGTTTTACTAATTGCACTCGGTCAAAAGACACATAAGCAACAAACGAAATATAATGATTTTTAGTCATCTCATGTTTAATAGTAATATAATAATCATTTTCAATTTCATCAATAATTATTTTATGATCTTCATCATGTTGTTTATCAACTAAAGGTGTAAGTTTTCTACCACAACATGAAATATGTGCTTTACCAGTACTATATATAATATCCCCACAATTTGAGCATACATAGAATTTAACATTCTTTAAATTACCTGTATCCTTACTATTAGGTGATAAATCCCCTAATAATAATTTTTCAACATTTACACCTAAAATATTGGCAAGCTCGCCAAGTAAAGATACGTCAGGACAGCCTAAACCACGCTCCCATTTTGAAATAGTTTTGTCACTTATATTCAAAGCATCCGCAATTTCTTTCTGTGTCATATTCTTTTCTTTACGAAGGCTTAAAATAAGTTTTCCAGCCTTAATACAATCCATATTAATCACCTCCACATATAAAGCATAACGTGTAATATGTAATTTTTCAATAAACGCTCCGTAGAGTTTATTTAAGAGTAATAGTTTTCAAACAGTTTCCCACTTTTTTTGTGTCCATATAGCCTTAAAACTACCATACTGAATAGATACAATGCCCCAATTACAAAAGGTGTCCGGGAATTTCCCGGCCACCTTTACTTCAAAAAGATTGAATTACTTAGTCACGTTCTGGCAAAAGTGCATTAAAATTGTCGCAACCTCTGCACGAGTAGCCTCTCCACGTGCATCAATCACATTATTATCCTTACCAGACATCAACTTTGCGTTTACGGACCACGTTACCGACTCAAGTGCCCAAGCTGAAATCATGTCGTAATCAGAAAATTCTCGGACAGGCATATCGCCTTGTGTCGTATCATATCCCTTAAACTGCGAATATCTATACAAAATTGCCGCCATCTGCTCACGAGTAATGGTATCTGTAGGACCAAAGTTTCCGTTTCCATAGCCCTTCACGATGTCATTTTCTGCCCCCCAGTTGACTGCATCCGCATAATACTTGCCCTCGGTAACGTCTGAGAAACAGGCATCACTGGAAGCCTCAGGCCGTCCTTCTAGTCTCCAAAGGATGATAACAATCATACCTCGGTCTGTACTGAGGAAAGGACTGAACTTACCATTCCCAGTACCAGTCATCAATCCCTTCTCTGTCACAAAATCCACTGCCTCTTTAAACCAGCTGCTATCCTTCACATCGTTATATCCTGTAATTTTCGCTTTCTTGATAAAGCTAACAGTGATGATATGATTTTTAGTAACTCGTTCGAAGGTATAGGAACTTACGGCTCCTACACTCACTCCGTCTACCAAAACATCAGAAACAGTATAGCCACTGTCAGGAGTAATGGTAAAGCTTTTGTCTGAATTTCTAACCACACTGACCTTACCACTAGCACTGATGCTACCATTTTCTCCTGCCGTTGCAGTGATGGTATATGATGTTGTGCTGCTACTTCCGCCTGAACTACTTCCACCTGAACTACTTCCACCATCTGAGGAACTAGTCTTTTTCAGTTTCAGCTCACCTACTGCATTGGAAAGGGTAGCTGGTGTACTGTTTTCATTGGTTGCGGACAGGGTATTACCGCTCGTTACGATACTCCAGTAGGTATAGCCATAGCCACTTGTATCGCCTATGGCACTGGCAATTTCCGCACCGCTTGGCAGCAGTGTCGATGATACATTCAGTGTCTCACTCTGGGATTTTGTTGTGCTTGTATCCACTACACAAACTGCGGCGGTGGATGCGCTTGCGGTGAAGGTGCTGGAATCATCCACAGTAAATGTTCCGTCCTCTATGTACACACCGTAGTCACATCCCACTTTAAGGGTCGATCCGTCAGTGACAGAAACGCCGCCGTCTAAGGTATGTATACTGCAATTCTCTGCGCTTACATTCAACATTGCGCCACCTTCTACCCGTACGGTATCGCAACCAATGGCGTAAGCACCAGTAGAAGGAATAGACAGAGTAGTTCCCCTTCCAGTTACTACCAAGGTGCCGTCTGTTCCGGAAGCACCGATGGAGATAAATCCGTTTATCGTTACTTGTACGCCGTCCTGTATTGTAACCTTATCTCCATTTACAAAGTTGCTGATATCTCCGTAAATGGTCAGGGGCGCAGTGCCTGTTAAAGTAAAACAAATGGCATAGGAGCCGGCGCCTTGTATAGCACCATTGATGACGCTGGACGCCGTCGTGTGAATCTCCACGGGGGAATTGTCGGGAAGGGTTAGATCACCGTCCAGGTAAGTGCCCCCCAAAGTCAGCGTGTAGCCGTCTGTGCTATTGCCCGTCCAAGTGTAACCATCGTCTGCCAGCGTTGCACTGCTGTGCTCGCCGCTGGTCAAGTCAAGATTACCAAGAATCAAGGTCATTCGTTCGCCGCTGTTGGAATAAATAGTATTGTTTGTTCCGTCTACGCCGTCATACACCTGAATTTTGCCGCTGCCGGAGGGGGACTTCAAAACGTTCTGTGCAATTGTTTTGACCTCGGCATCCGTCAGCCCATTCGGAAGAAGGATAACGCCGTTATTGACAAGGGTTCCGTCATTGACGATGTATTCGCCAATGTTGTCCGCCGTCACGTCTGACATCGTAAAACCGGATACATTTCCTGCCGTATATAGTACGGCATCGCTATCGATGGTCAGGCTACTTCCATTCATAATTCTGACAACATATTTCGTGGAATACTGTGTTGTGCCAGCTGGCATTATTTCATTCGACAAGGTCACATCACCATAAATATGGTATGTGATGGTGTAAGTGGCGATATCCACATTCAATATACTAGCAGTAAGTGTGCCACCGGTATGGGTAACCATTCCAAGACACCTCAATCCAAAGGATTCTAAAGAATCAAATGTGACTGTGCCGCCGGTCATAGAAAAATCACCAACACACACACTCTCTCTTGCATAAATCGTGCCACCGTTGATTACCATATCGCCGGCAGAGGCTAAACTACTTTCCAGATAACCCCTCTCCATGAGAAAATCAACTGTGTTGACGCTTACTAAATCAATATTGCCACTGCTTGCGATAATCAATGTACCATCTGTGGAAATTCCAATTTTAGCATTTGTCTCTGTTTCTAGGGTGCCGTCGCCGGAGAAGGTCAGGGTGTAGGTCTGCGGAGTTTGTTTCTCGGGATTGTCATTGTCAATCACTACGATCCTACCCTGCTCAATAATAGTGATGATATCTTCCGCATCGGCAGTATTGGTTAAGCTGTTCTCACCCTCCAGTTCAACGGTAACGTCAACGGTTGGAAGGGTAATCAACGATTGGTAAACGCTTGCTTCCATGGTCGCATTGTGCAACGTCAGCATACCGCTTGTGACGTTACTGTCGCCGTCCACCGTCGGATCCCACAGGACATATCCGTCGCCCGACGTGTAGACGGCGGCTGTCGTTGGGGTGTTTGTACTCAAATCGAGAGTACTATTGCTGATATCTCCGGCAGAGGTATAAAATTCCCCGTCAACAACTAAAACGGTAGTACCGTCCAGCTGAACGCTACCATTTCCAGTGAGATTCAGTGCGCTAATCTCCGCTACTGTCGTTCCCACGGGGAAATTGAAAGTACCGTTATTGACGATGGTGCCGTTATTTGTGATCTCCGTGCCATCTTGCACCGTGAGGGTTACCCCCTCGTCAATGGTCAGCGTTGCGCCGGCTGTAATGGTCAGCCCATCCTCTATGTTCGCTGCCATAACGTTAAAATCTTCCGACAATTCTACATCTCCATAGACATAGCAAAGATTGTAATTGGTGTAATCACCCTTCAATTCCGTAACCAACGATCCGACCATGGTCCCTTGCATATAAGTAAAAGTTCCATAATCCCGTATTTCCGGCGCATCTACGGTTCCGGTGGTATCTATCATAATACTATCCATGCAATAAAAATCCTGATCGACGCAGTCTCCAAATAAACTGACATCCCCCGTGACTGTCAGGCTACCGCAATAGATACCGCTGGCGCTACCGCCCGATTCTTCAAAATTCAGCGTCCCGTCGCCCTCAATTGTTATATCTGCGTTATTGTTTAAAATTGCGTATACGCTTGACGCCAAATTATTTGTTCCCGTTACCTCAATCGTAACAGGGATCTCCGGCAAGTGGATTGCGCTCACATCTAGTGAATTTGAAGTGGTATCTATCGTTGCGTTGTTCAGCGTCAGCGTAGCCGGAGTGTCACCATCGGCAGGCACCCATAGAATCTGGCCGTCGCCTGCTAAGTAGGAGGTCGCTGTGGTGGGAGTGCCCGTGCTTAGGTCAAGTCCTTTGTCGCTCACGTCGGTAACGCCGGTGTAGAGGTCATCACCAATCAACACGGCATCACTACCGTCGATCTGGATTTTGCCGCTTCCGGTGAGGTTCAGCTTCGTGATCTCAGTTGCAGTGATTCCGTTAGGGAAATTGATTATACCGTTATTGATAATCATCGTGCCGATTTCCAATGTCAGGGGTTTGCCTTCCGGGATTGTCAGCGTCGTACCATCTGTGACGGTCACGGTGTCCGCTTTGATATATTTAGACATTATGGTGGCTCCGGTGGTGTTGATGGTAACATCGCCATTTGCGTTGAGATCACGCAAAGTTCCAGAAGCCGTTACGCTGGCATTATCGCAAATCGTCAGTGGCGCACAACGAATGCCGTTGCTGTTCGTGCCCAATGCACTTGCGCTTACAGTTACATCTCCTGTAATGGTCAAGTCATCAGCTCTTTGATAAATGCCTATATAACCTGAGGTTTCAACCGATAGTGTGCCGCTACCCTCTATGACGAGGGCTCCGCTCTCATGGTAAATTCCTTCTTTCTTTGCCGTGAGCGCGTTTGTCCCTTCTACCTCAATCGTGATGGGAACAGACGGCAGGTACAGCGCCTTAAGGCTGGAAGCAATGGTTGCGTCGTGCAGGGTCACCGTGCCACCTGTGACGTTACTTTCGGTATCCACCGTTGGCTCCCACAGGACATAGCCGTCGCCCGCTATGTAGGCGGTATTTTCGGTGGGGATATCCGAGTCCAAGTAAAATCCCGTGCTACTCACGGAGTCGCCGTTCGCATAGCCGTCGGGGATGTCCGCCGCAAACGCTGTCATCGGCAGCAGGCTCAGCACCATGCACAGTGTCAAAAAGATGCTTAATATTCTTTTCTTCATTTTTTCCTTGTATGATATTTTTGTAATTAAATACATCAATACGCTCCTTCTTTATCAACTTTGTTATAATCAATAGCAACACTGTGGTCTTTTTATTTTTTCTATAGCTCTGACTATTTTAAGGAGTATATTGCCACAGTTTTATCTAAATCATTTATAGTTGAATAAGTATTTGAACTTTCATTTAACGTTGTTTTTAATTTAGCCTAGTCTTACCTATCAACTATATTTAATTTTTCAAAGCACCTCTTTGATGCTTTATTTCCTATACACTCTTTTAGTTCAAAAGAATCTAGATTTTTGTATTGACTATTCCTAGTTAGTCTCCTTAGTGTAGTAATTTTATTGCAAAGAAATCCATGTTTCATCTGATATGCCCCGTCACATGCTGTTAATGCAAATACTGCTACTGTTATAAATCCCATTAATAAACTTTTTTCATTTCTTTCTCACCTTCTTTTATTTATAATTTATTCGCAATGCCTCGTTTCCCTCACTTACTCCTTTAATAATCCTTTTGCTTTTAATAATTTACTAAGCTCTTCTCCTATACTTCTAGTCATTCTATTTAAGTCAATATTTTCTCCATTTACAGCAGAATACCAACCATCTGTTGCCAGATCTCCTGCAACCTCTTTTACAAATCCCTCTGTTCCGCTATAAATCTTTGAAATTGTAATGGTTTTTCCAGTAACTGCTACTTGAATTAAATACTTATCAACCGCAGGAAACCTAATACATTTCATTATTCCTTTCCCTGTAATGTCTGGTTTTCCACAAGGATATGAGCCATCCTGCATAATTTCTAGTAATTCTTCGTATGTTAATTTTTTATTTAATTTGACTTTATCATATCCTTTTACTAAATCTTCTGCTCCCTGTTTAAACTTGTTGAATAACCCCATAATCATTCCTCCCTATCTTTTTATTCTTAAATACTCATCAAATCTTTTGTAAAGCTTTGATTTGAAAGCTTAATAGCCTTTGTAATCTCATAAAATATAACAAATTAAAAATCAGTTTTCAATATATTAAAACCCAGTGGTTCTTATTACTACCCAGTGGTAGTGAAAATAAAATAGTCCTATAGTCTCTATAGCAATCAAAATTTTATTATAGTATAATAAAATTAAATGTTTATATAATTTTGGGGGACTTAATATGGAAATTGCAATTGTTGATGATATGGAAGATGATCGTAATTTGATTCGCCACCTTGCACATACATATTTTGAAGAGAAAAAAGATTTATATGATGTTTCTCCTAATTTTATAGAATTTGAAAGTGGAGAAGCTTTCTTAAAAAAATATACTCCCGGTCAATATCAGCTTGTCTTTCTAGATATTTATATGGATAAAGTAACAGGAATTGACGTAGCCAAACAAATTTCCACCATAGATAAGAATTGTAGTATTATTTTTTTTACTACCAGTAATGATCACCTTTTAGACGGCTACGATGTGCATGCTGTAGGATATATTATAAAACCAATAGAAAACCATATTGCAAACTTTTATAGCGCCATGAATTATGTTGTTAGTAAACTAGAACTGGATAATGCAGGTATTATTGTTTCAACCAACTTCGACTCCTTATATCTATATTATAAAAACATCTTATATATTGATTGTAATAATCGAACTGTATATGTTCACCTTACTGATAAAGTATTAAAAATTCTAGGAAAATATAGTGACTATAAAGATAACTTCCTTTCCGATAGCCGGTTTATAGAATGTTTCCGTAGTATTATTGTGAACATGGACTATATTGACACCCCTACAGCTTCAGATTTCATTTTAAAATCCGGAGAAAAACTACCTATTAGCAGAAGAAAAAGAGCTTCAGTCATGAAAAAATATATGATGTATTTTATGCACAAGCAATGAATTTAAGCAATACTCCTTATTAATATAAAAAGATGTATTGCTTTACGATAACATAAAATGAGGGACTAACAAATATGGAAATCTTCATTACTATCCTTTGTATTACATTAATCCAAATTCCAGGAATTATTTTACGTTATATTCCTTTTGCAAATCAAGTTACAAGAAAACAAAAAAAGCAGCTTATATACAGCTATATGATTTGTTTTGTATTTCAAAATATCCTTTTTTTTGTAATTATAATAAATACGGTCATTAATTCTCTTATTTATAAATCATTACTTTCATTTGGTGCATTTACATATTTATTTATTAACTGTATGATTATTAGAGGAATGTTCTTTCAACATGCCTTTATCTTTGGTATGCAGTCAAACTATATTCTTGTACTTCATTCTTTTGCCGCTATTATACTCAGTCAATATGCTCCTACGATTGCACCACACCAACAAATCTTAATGCAAACCTTTATATATACAGTATTATTAACTATTACCGCATATCCTCTTTGGCGGTTTCTAAAGCATTCTTTTATTTTCAATATATCTCAGGAAAATACCTACCATTGGAAAATGGTTTGGTTAATACCCGTCTTATTGTGTTTGAGCAATGTGATTGGTACAATGAATGAAAATTGGATTAGTACTTGGCAAAAGCTTGCTTCAAGACTTACCACAGGTGCTACCACAGTGGTCGCATGGAAATATGTGAATGTTGATTTTAATGAGTTAAAAGAAAAGCTCTCCCTTCAATCCGCAAATAAACTTTTGCACGCTCAATTAAAAGGTATTAAGCATCAAGCAGAAACCATTCGTGAAAATAATGAAAAAATCTCTATACTACGACACGATATGCGCCATCATATTCAAATCTTATCTTCGCTGATTGATAACGGAGAACTTTCTTCTGCTTCCTTACTTCTGTCACAACTCAATGTTGATTTAGAAAGCACTAAGCCAATTATTTTTTGTAAGAACCCTATTATTAATTCCTCTTTGCTCGTTCATATAAGTAAAGCAGAAGAAGAAAATATCCATATTACTTCAAAGATTGATATCCCCCTAGATCTCCCTTGGAATAGTAATGATATAGCAATCCTATTGGCTAATGTATTGGAAAACGCAATTAATGCAAGTCATAATCAAAAAGAAGGTCGTAAAGAAATCCAAATCTCTACAAGATATTATGATCAAAAACTAGGCATTATTGTTAAAAACCGTTTTGATGATAAAGTTGTATTTAATAATAGTGGGATGCCTATTTCTACAAAAGAAGGACACGGCATTGGAATGGGGTCTATTTCTTCTATTGTTTCAAAATATCACGGGACTATGATTTGCTCCCACGAAGATCAGTGGTTTACTATTAGCATTTTATTTTCGGAACAGTTTATTTTTAAAGAATGGGACAAAAAATCAACGATATAATTTTCAACATTTCTTTAACCAAATGCTAGGACCTCCACGAAATCGTTAAAACAACTCGCAGTCTCTTCGTGACAGCTATATATTTTAACTAACCTATCGCTTTCTCAAAGCTACTATTGTTTCCACATGCCTTGAGTAGACAATAATGATTTCGTAGATAGCTTGTGATTCCTTGTCGGATGGGTATCTTTTATGTAGCTAACATCTCTTTTATTGCATCTCATAATGGTTAAAATTCTATTTAATGAAATTTATTACTCTTTCGACTAATAATTCTGGTAAATCAAAAGGTATAATATGAGCAGAATTAACTTTCAATTCTTGATAATTTTTTATATTCTCTCTAAAAATTTCACTTGAGTTGAACACATCATTATAATCAAGCGATCCTATCATATGAAAAACTTCTTTTTCAAGCTCTCCAAGAGATACATTAACAGGAGGTTCCAAAAACTTTGACATTTTATAATTTACTCCATTGAGAAGATTGTGTTTTGTTATTTCTTTGAACAACACAACTTTGTCCGAAGAAAGACTATCCTCTTCTCTATTTTCACCCAATAACCACATTTTAGTCCATATTCTTGAAGCTTCTTCTACGTCACCTGAATATAACGCTGACTGAAAATTTTTCATTCGTTCTACTTTTTTCTGATCTTCATCTACACCAAACAATCCTGTTGAAATTATAAAAATCTTATCAACTTTTGAAGGATATTTAATAGCATATTCTAATGCAGTGTGCCCTCCAGCTGAAAGCCCAATTAGATTCACTTTGCTCAATTCAAGCTCGTTAATCAAGCAATCTAAATCCTCGAATAAACTATATTCTGAATCATCTTGCTCTGTTTCACCTGAATATCTAAAGTCAAGCTGAATAACTTTATATTTCTGTGATAAACTTTCTTCCACCTTACTCCAAATTCTCAAATCTGCAAACGCTGAATTCAATAGAATAATAGGTTTTCCCTCTCCATTAATTTTATAGTGTAGTTTTAGTCCATTCTTTTCCAAAAAAAATTTGTCGTTTTTCATCTTATATCTTCTCCTTAATAAATTTACATTAACTCGCATTTTACTTATTTTAGAATAAAAAAAAGGACATCTAGTATGTCCTATTTATATAATTCATTCATTTTTTTTATATTTTCTCTTACTTTACTTATTAGTGATGAGGGTTCCAGGACTTCTACTTGATCCCCAAAAGAAAGAATCATTGATAATAACCACAAATCACATCTGAGATATGTCGTTACAATAATATACTCCTCATTCATTTCACTTATCTCATCAACATTAAAAATGTCTACTACTCTCGAATAAGTTTTCTTATTAAAACGTAATACTTTTTTCACACTATCTTGATTTCTTGTCTCTTCATCATCAACAATACTAGAGTCTCTCTTAACGAAATGTTGAACTGTTTTCTCGATTTCCTTTATCCTATTAACTTTAAAATTCCGCAAATCATTTTTACTCAAGCAATAGGCGTTAACATACCATCTACCATTCTTCATTTTCATCTCATAAGGTTCTATATTTCTAATAGATGATATCCCTTCTAAATTATAATACTCAATTTTCACAATTGATTTATCTTTAATTGCGTCCGAAAGAATATTTACTTTCTTTGATACTGTTTCATCATGATTCCATGGAGAAAGATCAACCTTCATTTGAATTTGTTCATTATTAGGACTTGAATCTAATGCATACTCAAATTTCTCCCATAAATTTTCTAATTGCTTATTATCGTAAATCGCCCTTAGCCCATCTAACATCGAATTCAAAATACCTACTTCAAAATTTGATAATAGTTTAGTATCTAATTTATATGAGTCTAATATTCCATATCCACCCTTCATTCCTTTCTCTGAAAAGACCGGGATTCCCGCCATATTTAACGTTTCTATATCTCTTTGAATAGTTTTAACTGAAACTTCATTTTTCTCTGCTAAATCTTTTGCTGATACAAGATCTTTATTAAGCAGTGTTGTTATAATTGATAATAATCTATAAATTTTCAAAGTTGCTCCTTTCTAAATTTTCACAAACTGTTTAATCATAAAAGTCTAATATATTTATCTCTCTATTCTTACTTAATCTTTTTATACATCTAGTGCTTTAGAAAAGGATGCTGATCTGCCTGAACATCTCTCGTAACTTCAATTGTGCTCCGTCTTTATTATGTTTGTTATTTCATAATTACAATAATAAATCCCAAAAATTTTATCATTCTTTACTCACATTAAGTGAACTATACACTCATGTTTTGATTTATGCATTGCTGAGTCATTTGGTAATGGAGTTATAACATCTAGAAAATATTCATTAAACCTATCTTTATTAAGATCAAGTAGATCGCTCAGACAAAGCATTAAAGCTATGAATCTCGGATGGCAATAATCATTCACTATACCATTTGGTGTGTGTTGAAGTTATAAAATCTTATGATAGTCCATTTGGTGTATTGCGCATATACGTGATAGCTTGACAAACGCTGTAAAACCAACTATTTCGACGTATATTTGTTTTGTAGCAGAACAATCGTCTCCACATGTGTTGGGTGATAAGTGGGAAAATGATTCTACACCCTTCTTCAAAAACCCTTTTTCTTTATCTGAATCATCATCTTTTCCCATAGTAATCGTCGATTTTGGACCGGTCTTAAATACGAATGTCAATTGATGAGGGTCTTTTTGACCTTTATCATCCACTCCACCGAGTAAAATCTTCTCGACAATAGATTCAAAGACATCAGCATCAAACTTTTTAAGGGGTTTGTTGGCATCAAAGTACTTCCTAAAGCTTTTAAGCCTTATTTTCATTTCCTTTTCTTCACTAGCTGTCAAAGACAGTTCATTGGTTTCCTTGATTAGTCGTTCTTTCTCTTTATTTAGTTCTATAAACTTGTTTTCATAATTTTCTCGGTCAATGGCACCATCAATATGAAGATCTATAAGCTTCTTGATTTTATCTTCCACTTTGCTGAGTTCTTTATTTAGCGTTGATAGCTCTTTCTTGCTGGTACTCTCACTTAAAGTATTTTCAATGGTTGAAATAAACTCTTCTATGATCTCTCTGTTATGCTGGCACATTTCATTAAAGACTTTAACAAAAGCTTCTTCAATAACAGCTTCATGAATGCCTTTACTATCTGGACAATACTTCTTGCCATGTTTACTGGATTTTATGCAGTGCCACACCACTTTTTTATTCTTGGTGCCTGAGTTCCATGCTCTTCTGCCTACTGTTGTTTCGCAAAAGCCACATTCGATTTTACTGCTAAAGGTGTACTGCCTGCTATAGCGTTTCAAGCGTCCTTTTTCCATATTACAATTACGCTTGTTTCTAATGGCTTGGGCTTTTTCAAAGATTTCTTTACTGACGATTGGCTCATGGTGATCTTTGATGTAATATTTCTCTTCTTCACCCATATTATCAAGGCGCTGCTTGGTGATTGGATCAACGGTGAAAGTCTTACCTAGGAGTAAATCACCCATGTATTTTTCATTCTTTAAAATGCCTCTGATGGTACTGTCAGGCCAACTGGTGCTACCTCTTTTAGTCTTATAGCCTTTTTCTTTTAATTCATTTCCAATAAGACGGGCACCTTTGCCTTGATTATAACAATCAAATATATACCGAACGACTTCAGCTTCTTCTTCATTAATCACAAGCTCTTTGCTTTCTTTATCGTAATCGTATCCTAAACAGCCTTGAAAACCAACCAATTCACCACGCTTCATTTTCATCTTTAGTCCCATTTTTACATTGGTTGAAATACTTTCACTTTCCTGTTGGGCTATTGACGTTAAAACCGTCATAGCAACTTCACCTTGCATGGAAAAGGTATTGATATTTTCTTTTTCAAATAATACAGCAACATTATGCTTTTTTAATAGTCTGGTATATTCCAATACATCTTTTGTGTTTCTACCAAACCTAGAAATACTCTTGGTAATGACTAGATCAAACTCCCCCGCCATGGCATCACGTATCATCTCTTGAAAGCCAAGGCGTTTATCAATATTGGTGCCACTAATACCCGCATCAGAGTATATCTTTGCCAGTTCCCATTTGGGGTTTTCTTTGATCTTCTGCTCATAATAAGCCACTTGAGAATCATAACTAGCCATCTGCTCAGCCGAATCGGTACTTACTCTACAATAAGGTGCAACTCGTATTTTGGTGAGTTCTTTGCCCGATGCACGGTCAAATTTATTCTTTTTAGGTTTTATGACTTCTACTTCTTTCATGCCACCACTTCCTTTATATCTAATCCAATAGGTTTTTCAACTCCTGTGCAATTTCATCAATTGTGAACATAGCAGTATTCAATGCTTTTCTACCCGCTAAACTTGGACTGAATTTTTGGACCTCATCTTTTGTAATATCATGCCAAATTGGTAAAATTGTTTTTCCCTTAGTCATTTCAATTTGAAATAAACCATCAAGTTCATAATTAGTCCAACCTTTTCTAATAAAGTTTCTTGAAATTACTACAACACCATATCTAGAATTACTCAACCCCTTATCAATAACAGTTCGTAAACTATCTCCCCATTTTATGGAAAACTCATCATACCAAACATTCAATCCATATGTTTCGCTTAATACTCTAGCTAATTCTCGCACAAATACTTCTTTGTCCTCAGATGCATGAGAAATAAAGACATCATGCTCAGGAAATGATTCAGTTACACCTGACAAATTATTTTCAATACTTTCTCTATTGGTTGAAAGTGTAGATTCAATCTGACTTGTTAATGAATCAATTTTCGTTTCATACGACTTGAGCAGCCTATCTTGCTCTTGCTTTTCTTTCTTTTGAATATTCTGCTGCTCTTTATTCATTTTTTGATTCTCTGCCGCCAGTTTAGTTCTTTTATCCGCTATTTTCTTATTTATGTCAGCTTTTTTCTTGCTAATAGTAACTATCTCATTTTCATATCTCTGTATTTGAGATAGTTTAGACTTATAGACGATTGAGATTTCGTTTGGCGGATTTGTTTTTCCAAACTAGATATTTTTTTCTTTTTATCAGCTTCTTTTTTTAGTTCATCAGCCATCGTTTTTTCTAGCTTTAAAAGTTCTTTTTCATATCTTGCTATTGAACTCATTATTGTACTAACGCTCATCTTCACATCACCTCTAATCTATTATTTTTTGTGTGTCCATTCATGCTCTTCTAGATACACATCAAAATCATCTTTTTCAGGTGCATTTAGACGCTTTTGATTGAACTTCTCATATTCTTTTTCAGCAAGCTCCTTGGCTACTTCATGAGATATAGAACCTGCACCAGTAAGAATGTCTCGCTCGTTAAATTTTAGAAAGGCATTGAGTTTTTCTTCCCAATCCTTCATATGCATTGGGTTACGTCTTTCTGCCTGATCTTCAGCATAGTCTAGATACATGGTTACAATACGGTTTAGGGATTTTATTTCTTTTTCCGTCAAATAATTCTTGGCAACGGTAATATCCCCTTTACGCACTTTGTCACCCCTCCAAGTGGTAAGTCCCATATTGTCTTTTGAGGCATCTGCTCTTTGTTCTATGAGTTCTGCTGCTGTATGACCATGAATAGCAAAATGAAGCTTGTTTTTTGCACCGTTGCAAAGAACTTTTTAGCTTCTTCTGATTTTCCATCATAATCTATCGACAAGGCATAAATATCCGTGATTTTCTTATAAAATCTTTTTTCCGAGGCTCTAATATCACGAATACGTTCTAAAAGCTCATCAAAGTAATCATCACCAATGTTACGCATACCCTTAAGACGTTCATCATCCATGGTAAAGCCTTTGACTAAGTACTCATTTAATCGTTCTGTCGCCCATCGTCTGAATTGTGTACCTCTGCTAGAACGTACACGGTAGCCAACAGCAATGATTAATTCTAGGTTGTAAAAACGTACTGTTCTTTCAACCTCTCTATTTCCCTCAGTTTGAACTATTCGGTTTTCCCGAATAGTTCGATTTTCTTCAAGTTCACCTTCTGCATAAATGTTTTTTATATGCTCATTAATGGTATTAACACCTTTTTGATAGAGCTCTGCAATTGCCTTCTGTGTCATCCATACGGTTTCATTTTCAAGTCTTACATCTATTTTTGTTTTTCCATCTTCTGTCTGATATATGAGTAAATTTTTTTTATGTTCCAATGTAACCCTCCTTCTCCATATGTAGCTTCAAATTCGTCAGACACTGTCTGACGTTTTTAAGTGAACTATCCGGTAATTCCGGATAGTTCGTTACTTATGTTCCCAATTATCATTTTAATTTTATCACAGTAGATAATTAAGTGCCACTTAAACATCGTTTCATTTTGTATTTTCTTTCCAACTCAGCTTTGATCTTGATGAATTCTTTTTCTGAAATCATCTTTTCATCAAGCAGGCTGGAAAGCATGGCTAACTGTATTGTAAACTTCATTAAGTTTTCCATCTGACCCTCCTGCTTGATCTTCTTTTCATATTATTTTATGTTCTTAAGAGCCTCCTGTAGCTCTTCTAATTCTTTGGTGTATTTTGTCAGATTCACCAATTTAATTTTCCCTTGATGACATAACATCACCAAATGATTTATCTCACCCCCAATCTTTGATAGCCTTACATTTATTTCATACAAATCATACTGGATTATTTCTTTGTTCAAAGCTTTATCAAGGATATAATTCGTTAATGATTTACACTCACTCTTAGCTGCTAACTTAATAATTTTTGATCTATCTTTTTCTGTTACACGTATATTGATTTGCTTGTTTCGCTGTCTCATAATGTTTCTCCTGCAAACGGGTGTGGGCTTGCCCACTTTTATAAACTTTGGCTGTACAAAGTGGAAGCTTGCCCCTGTTAAAACAGGGTAAATAAATCCTCGGGCTTTTCCTACTGTCCAGTTACAAACTAGACGCTTTCGGATTTATTCTGGGATATTGAAGGTGAAAGCATTATGACTTCGTCAGTAAATAATAAACTGTACTTTTGGACCACTTTTCACCGGTATATGCTGTCATTTTATCTGCAATTTCCTGATAAGATAATTGATTGCAATGATACATTTTAAGAAGCCTGATATGTTCACCAGATGCTCTTGATTTTCGTCCAAAATGATCTGGACGTGCCTTTAATTGGTCATTTTCATCAAGCAATGATTTAATATTCTCTTCCAATATCTTCACTGCATCTTCAAGTTGTTTTATGGACTTTTCCTTGATTTGAAGCTTGTGTTCAAGTACTTGGATCTCTTCCTTTGCATTTTTAAGCTCTTCTTTTACTTCTTCTACACCAAATAATTTTCCTAACATGTCTTCACCTTCCTTTCAAGGGTGCAAGCGTGCAAAGGTTATAAGCATTGCCCCCTTGCACTCTTGATTTTATAACTGCCATTTCCATCCTTCCTTTGTCTTGATTGATTTTACTTCAAGATTCTTTTTAGCTGTTTTCAGTGTTCTTTGAGAAATCTGCTTCTCTTTTGCCCTTTCTACAACATAATCACTGGCTTTAGCACCATCATCAAGAACTTCTTTAATTAGCTTTTCTGCTCGCTTTAGAACACTTTCCGTTGAACTACCACCAAGCAACTCATCCAGATCAATGTCATATTGTCCTATCCACTTAAAGCCATTTTCTTCATCCAACTTAAAGGCAATTTTTTTACCTTCAGGTGCTAAGCTTGATTTGATCTGAGCCATTACTCGAATCGATGGGTCTGCTCTTACACGCGCTACTAAGAGAACACTTCTAGCGGCAGCTGTAATGTCAATAGAACCCAATCCACGATAAAGCCCTTTGATACCACCTGCCTTATTCATATGACCAATAATGACGATTGCACAGCCTGTCCTCTCCGCAACACTAGAAAGATTTTTGAAAATGGGTCTGATTTCATTTGCCCTATGCATATCTACACCAGAACCTAAATAAGCCTGTAAGGGATCAATTATGAGTAGCTGGGCATTCGTCTCCATAATGGCTTCTTCAATCCTTTTATCTGATAAAGTCAGCTCCTTATGACTTTTATCAATAACGATTACCTTGGTACAATCAGCACCTGCTACCAATAATCTTGGTTTAATGGTGTCACTTAAGCCATCTTCTGCTGTCTGATAAATAACATTGCTACATTCTAACGCCTCCTCACTTAAATGCAACACATCACCAGTCGTCATTGCTGATGCGATTGCCAAAATCATGGTAGTCTTACCCTCTCCGGGATCACCTTGAATAATGGTGATTTTTCCGATGGGAATATAAGGCTTCCATAACCATTTCACTTCTGTTACCTCAACATCACTCATGTTGATGAGTTTTAGTCCATTTTCATGTTCCATTCTGTTTACCTCCTTTTTGTCCCTATACTTATAAGCCGATTTTTCGAGGGGGTTGGTCTATTCATTTTGCATTTTAATTCTTGTCCCTTATTAGCCGAAAAATCATAGGGAGTGTACCAAAAAAAAGTATAAAAAAATCCCCCTATCTATAAGCCGAAAATAGATAGGGGGGTGCCGAAAATATTTTGATTTTATTCTCCGTTAAAATAATCTGTGTCAATTTTTTTAATCAAATAGGTATTTTCTACCGAAACACCAAGATCGTGTTCAACCATAAGTGCGGCTAAAGATTTGCCATCAATTAAGACAATTTTACAAGCATGTTGCTTGCTTACATATTCTTTAGCTTCTTTCGTAAAACTTGCTGTTGTTATAAAAGCACCTTTTGATGCACCTTGTCCGGTAAGTGCACCAACAAACTTTTGCAGTTCAGGTCTTCCAACTGTCTTTTCAGTATCCCAGCGCTTCGCTTGTATATAAATCTTGTCAAAACCTAATTTATCTTCTTTAATAACGCCATCAATGCCTTCATCTCCAGACTTTCCAAGAACTTGGCTATTTTCAATCTTACTACCACCATAGCCCATAGAAACTAACAAATCCACCACAAGTTTTTCAAAAAAGTCCGGTGATTGGTTCATAACTTCTGTTAATAGATCATCTGCCAATGTATTAGAAATTGTCTTATAAGCTCTATCCAGCAAATCTTGTGGTGACTCGTCACTACCGATATCTGAAATATCATTGTCAAGAAGGGTATTTTCCGAAGTATTGTTTATGAAGTCTTGAAAACCTTCAAACTTCTTGAGATAATTTTGATCCACAACCTCTGGATTCTCGGTCAGTACTTTCTGTCCAAGTTCAGTAATTCTAAAACTGGCTCTAGCAGGTGATTCAATCACTTTAGCTTTTTTCAGGTAAGTCAGTGCCCAGCCTATTCTGTTTTTATAAACCAATTGTTTACCACTTGGCAGCCACTCTTCAAGTTCTTCCTCAGTTAATTGAAACTGCATTGCTAAAACCTTATACATGTCCACACGCTTATGGACTTGATTATCTTTCAATAATTCCAATACTGGTTTCATAAATTCATGATATTTTGGTATTGCCACAGTTTTCTCGCCTCCTAAACTTTATTCTTTTTAAGCGATTTCAATAGATTAATTCTCTAATAATCGTCCTATAGCATTAACTCACTTAATCTCATATATTTCAGTTTAGTAATCCAGCAAATGCTTAATCAACGCTTCTTCCAGTCCCTTTTTCTTACAAAAGTCATATAGAGCTTTTTTTGCAATCATGTTAGGACTGTTCTTGCCATTTTCCCACCGGTTAACCGTCGCAAAGCTAACGTGAAGCTCTCTAGCTAGTTGTTCCTGACTCATGTTTAGTTTGGTTCTAATCTCTTTTACTGTTTGGTCAAAATCCATTCCATACACCTCCAGTATAACAGTAATGACATTTGAAAATCTTTACCGTTGCATCATTTCTTGACTCAGTGTTCTTGCCGAACCTATTTGATTTTCGAACATCAGATCCCACACATCAAGACATTTCGCAGATATTTCTTTGTGTTCATATTGTTGGCTACTAGATACCTCATCATATAAACCTATTATCAGTTTTGAAACTGAATCATCAATTTCCCATGTTCTTTCTTCAGAACTAATATCTCCTGTAATTAAACTCTGACTCATCGTGAATATGATGTTTTTAAAGGCTATTAGCGATCGAGATTCTTCTTCAAGATAATGTAAAAAGGCATGGACTGTTCTGCGACTTAATTTTGAGTTCATTATTTGTATTAAAAATTCTTCATCCCTTTCCAGATTGATTAAATCATCATAAAACAACCTAGAAACAGGCATTTCTAAGTCTAATTCACTATTTCGAAATCTATAAATAATATCTTTAGCCAATTCGTTGTATTCGTCTTTGTTAAAATACAACATTACCATCATCAATATTTCTTCCGCTTGCTTCATACTCATCGTATCTACATCAGACATCTCAGCTACAAATTCATTTTTTAGAATATACATTTCTGCCAAACAATGTGCTCCCATTTTTACTAAATCTTCATTATAAGAATTATAGCATTTTTCTATAACTCTTATAATGCGCTCTCTGTATTTTGAGTATAATAAGAAAAACATGTTCTTCATTCCATGGAAACCAGCAAATCTATAATCATCTTCAATAAGTTTAAGAATTTTTTCAGCTGCCCAATCTCTTTCGATATTATAAACTGGCCAGAGAATAAACATTGAAGAAAGTTTTACAGCTGGATTATCATCATTAATAATGTGCTCTATGGTATCTTTAAATTGCTGAAAATAACTTGAATCATCCCATAATAATGCTCCTATCGCTTCTGCTGCTTGCCCCCTTACACAGTTAATTGCATTACTAAAGAGCATATTGATGCTTTTCATTTCTTTATCATCTGCGTTAGTGACATTTGGTTTTTCGCCTTCAGGATTATGATGATTAACTGCTATATCAAGAAGTACATCTATAATTTCTTGAGACCATAATATATGCCTTTTCTTTTCTATTATTGTGCAGATTGAGCTGGTTCTATAAGAATCATAACTGCTTGGATGTCTTAATATAGCCTTTTCAATTAAAAATTGATCAACATTAGTTAAAGAGTTACTATGAGCGATTCCACTAAATAAAGCATCAATAAAAATATCATCAATACTTTCTTCCATTGATAACACTAATCTCAACATATTCTCAGGATTTTCTGATACCGAAGAATTAAAACTTCTCGAAAATGCTTCACGAGAATTTTCGATGATACCACCAGGAACATCCTTCCAACTCGACTCTTTTCTATTTTTTAACTTTCTACTAAGCAGTATTTCTTTCCAATTATTATCAGACAATTTCTTACCAGAAACCGGCGAGTTGATTGAACCTCCACCACCAGAAGAATAATAATACATTCTTGATCCTTTAATAAATTTACGTTCTAAAACCTGTAGTAATTGTTTAGATTGATTACTTAATCTGTCAATTGGTAGAGCCCTAAGCAGTTCATATTGTAAATCACCCCAAAAACTCCAATAGACAGTATGTTCATTGTTTTGCTTATTAAACTCCACTCGTCTCATGTAAATATCTTTTGCTCTAGGAGATACATAATTAATAATCTGCTGTTCTAATTCTAAGAACGTTTCCTTTGTACAAATCTCTCCATGCTTACTAATCACTTTTTTAACTAAATTTAACTCGTCACCGTTACCACTGGTTTTATCAAGTATAATTTTGTTAAAATCATTAGATATAAAAGGAATTATACAATCACTATAAGACGTGGGGAATTTTACAAATGCATCTAATAAAACTTCATTCAAAAGGTCATTATTACAACCTTCGAAACTTCTAAAAAAGTTCCAAACTAATTCAGGATTCGATGTAATAACAGCTGCATTTGCCTTTTTTATTATATTAATGCAGACCCTCTCAATACTATTTTTGTAATACCTCCCTGACCATTCACTAAATGAATGAATTTCTTCTGAAGTTATTGGCAGATATGGTATTAGTAATTTGAGAACCTGTTCACCATTTTGAATTAGGAATTCAGTATCATCATGTAAAAACTCATTTTCATATCTATGAATCATTTTCTCTCTATTTTTTATCTTATTCTCTAATAAAAATGCAAAATATCTAATCGTTCTCAGTTCACAATTTTTTAACATGGATTTAAAATCAATATAGTTATCCGTAAACTTAGGATATTTTTGATAAAACTGCATCCTTAATTCAAACATTTCATCACTGTCTTCATTAATATCTCGATAAAAGCACTGAGCAAATCTATTAGCATCTTCTTCATTGTTAAACGCATATTTTTTTATGAATTCTACATCTTCCGAGTCATAATTAGGCCGAATACTTGTTAATAAATTTAACACAGTATCCTTCTTTTCAGCATCATTAAACCATCTGTCTAATACACCGAATTCCTCAATACTCTATAGAACACAACTCTTGAATATATAACGTTATTAAGAAGGTGGCTACTCCAAATTTTGTTTTCGCAGTTTTCGATTATAAAACTATAAATATTAGAATCAATTACTTCAATTTGATTAAGTACCTCAAAAAATACAAATTTATTACTAAACCGAATAGTCTCACTTTCAAGAAGTAATAGACCTGCATTAAGAAAATCTTGACTTTCATATTCACTTAAATTTTGCATCAACATTTGAAGTTGATATCTTTTCCCCGGTGTTTGCTTTTCTCTACTTCCTATTATATCTACGATGCTTTGACCAGAATAATATTGTAGAAGCATTTTATTAGATAACAAACAATCCAACACCGATTGATGGGAAAATGAAACTTTATCATCCTGTATGATTAAAAAACCATTCGATGACAAATATTCAAGATCAGAAATATTTGAAGAAATGATATTAACTGGGATACAGATTCTACCTAGTTTATCAAACTGATCTACAAGGTTTTCCTTCGTTTTAGTTAAGTCACTTTCACTATAACCTAAATTAAAGTAATTCTTTGATAGTTGCTCCCACCATCTGTGTACTAAATGATTTGTAGTTGAACATTCATTATACTCATTTCTTTGATCTAAATGTTGCCAAATATAAAGGTTACTAGGGCTTTTTAAAAGTTCTCTTAGCTTACCAGTTAAGCCTAAATATTTTTCACCTACGACATCTTTTACTTGTTCATCATCCAGTTCACCAATATAGACCTTTTGCCATTCTAGTTCATTCTGTCCATTGCTATTAAACTTAAAAATTCCTTTTATGTTATTATCGTTCTCTAAATCATATGTTCTGGATACAAAAACCACAGAAATATTATGTGTTCTTTCAAGATTCAGTATTTTCACTTGTTCAATGATTTGAGAACATACAAGTAAAGCATCTCGCGAATGAGCCTGCGTCCATCGTAATGCATCTAACTGATCAAGTATAATTACAGCCTTTTCATTTTTAGCTATACTATGGATACAGTGAACAATAGAAGATGGTAAACCTAAATCTATGCCCCATCTCTCTGCTGTACCAGAAGGGATTCGTTTATCAAGTTTAATAGCAAGATATCTAATACCTTCCTCTTCGCAATAATTTATAATATTTTCTGTACAACCAGTCTTTCCTCTACCTGCCTTTCCATGAATAATCAAAGATTTCCCTATCTTTATAGCTTTCCTACATTCCTCAAATTCTTCACGGATTATCATTCCATTATTTAAGGGTTGAAAAAGCCTCTTATATTCTCTATTCAATTCCATTATTCGTGGAACAATTTTATTATCTAGAGCTAAGTTTTTAAACTTGATTTCATTATTATCAAAAAAGTGATATAAAATGGAAAGATTGATGTTCTTACCGAGTATATCTCCATCAACAATCCAAGAAACTAAAGAGTTATACACATCCTTAGAGTTACCTAAAAACAAATAATCCATCTTTGACAATATTGTCTCTCTAAGCTCATAATCAGAAAACTGACGATATCTAATCCTCTTTAAATAGCCTTTTAAGCGTATTAAATCATGCTCAGATTTATGATTAATTTCCATCACTCTACAAATATTATTAGTGAATGAAACAAATTCTTTGCTCGCTGGCTTAATTTGATGCTCATAAAAGTCACGACCATTATTATTAGACTTAACTGCCCTATCAATTAAATCTTCAAGGAATGTAAACGCTAATGGTGAAGCTAATGAAACGAGAGTAGATGGATCTCGGTCCAATTGTAACTTCCAATTGGTAAATATGTTCTTTGCATTAGCAGTTCCAAAATCCCAATATTCTTTACTTCCATTTCTCCCCTTACATTGAATGCCTTCTTGGGTTCCATCTTTTTGTCCAATCCACAGATCAACACCTTGCTCCTCATCACCAATTGCTTCAAGAATAATATAATCAATTTTCTCTTCCAGCAACTTTAACATATGGTAAACAACAACTCTAATTTCGAACCTATTTCCACTTTTATCCGCTCTTCCACTTTTTTCATACGGCATCATTTCACCTCCAGCTCGTCACTTTATATTATAACAAATGTTATAATATATTCATACGATAATTTGAAAATTATTCCAAAGAAAAATCCACCGATATTTCACCAGTGGATTCACATTTATTATTCAGTTTCTTATATCCCTACATTTCACATCCAAAAGCCAAGCCTTACCACAATTTCATCTTTCAGTTCTTTATTGCGATAATTTGCTATATCTGTCCTAAACATAAAAAGCTTGGTTTTTAGCGGTATCTGAGCAAATACGATTAGTCTTTTTTGTATAGTGCTACTATAGTCTCCACATGCCTTGAGTAGACAATAATGATGTCGTCAAGACCTAGTTGTACCTTGGCGGCAAGGTACCTTTCTGTAAAACATCCCTAAGAATTCTTAAATTTAAAGAATTCCGCTCCGTAATCGAATATAACATATTCACGATTATATTCTTACTGTATTGAATTCATTAACTCATAAAAATATTCAGATTCGTGAGTCGCATAGAGCTTATACCATGCATCTAATGTCTTTTGCGAAAACACATCCAAAGCTTTCAAAACATGCAAAGCAAATTCCAATGGAGCTACCCCCGAAGCAGTGATTAATTTTCCATCAGTAACAGCAGGCTCATTTTTGTAATACTTTTCACCTTTATAATCGGAACACACCATTTTAAGGTATCCCAAATCATTACTTTTATGCCATCTTGAGTGTAGAAGGTTATTTTGAGCAAGTGCTATTGTCGCACCGCATATCGCTGCTACAATAATATTCTTCTCGATACATTGTTTAGCTAAACTTAATATTGGTTGATGAATTGTTTCCATCCACGTTTCACCACCAGGTAAAATCAAAGCATCCGTTTCTTTTATGTTGCATTCTTTCAAATCGATATCAGGTAGTATTCTCAACCCACCCATTGTAGTAATATAATTCTTTTCAACTCCTAAAGTTACTACTTTAACTCGTGATATATCCTTCCTAAAATACCTCCCTGAGTTTAACTCTGCGGTCAAAAATCCAATCTCCCAATCTGCCATTGTATCAAATACATAAACAAATACGGTTCTGTTCACAGTAAATTCCTCCTTCTTCTTATGTGCTATGTTTATCTTACAATGAAGATTATATAACAACTTCCCTGACAGTTACTGTCAGGGAAGTTGTTATACTTGATAATATTCCATTAACTCTAATGCTATTGTATATAGTTTTTCTTTACAACTCTTTGGTTCAATTACTTGAATAGCCTTACCATAGGGTAGAAGAAAGTGAGCAACATACTCATGAATAGCATCGCTATCTATTAAAAATACTGCTTGGTTTAAAGTCCTCTCCTTCAAATGATAAGACATAAACCAATGATTGCATAAATCATCTAACGCCTCTGCTCTTCCTCTTATGACTAATGGACGAATGCCGGTATTATTGTTCATACTAGGCATAAGACTTCTTAAAAAAAACTCTTTTGCTGAAAAATCTTTCGGACGAACAAATACTCTTTCTGTGTGGGTCATTTTAATAATTCGTTCCACTCTGAAATTTCTAATTTCATCTCTTAAATGACAAAATCCGATAATATACCATTTGCTACACCAATACAATATCCCATAGGGATCAATTACTCTTGAGCGATGTTTCTCTTCACTTTTAGTCCGGTACTCAATTTCAATAGATTGTTCGTTAGCAATTGAAATCGTTAGCTCCTCTAGCAGAGATTTAAGACTTGGGACAATATGTTGCTTTGCAACTTCAAAACCTATTATATGGCGATTAAGAATACTCTCCTGTTCCTGAGTTGAATACAATCTTAATTTTTCAATTGCACTACTTAGAACATCACTAAACGGATAGCCTGAGTCCTTTGCATGAGTAGTTGCATAGAGAAGTGCTTTTTTTTCTTCAATATCAAAAATCAAAGGTGCTTGATGATAATCATTTATCAAAGAATACCCACCATTATGACCGGAATCTGAAATAATTGGTACGCCACTTGCGCTAAGAGAATCAATGTAACGGTAAACGGTTCGTATATTAAGTTCCAATTTTTCAGCAATCTGCTTAGCTGTTATCTTTTTACTTGAATTCAGCATCCATAAAATCGCCAGCATATTATCATTTTTGGGCATTGAGAAATTTCCTCCCCTTATTAGTGCACTTTGAATCAAGAACAAAACTTGGTATCGTTTATTGAATTGCAATGTCATCTATGTTTTTGCCCCTTTTTCAGGAGTCAAAAAACGTCATTTTTCCGCTCATTTTTTTCCCAAAAATTCAGACCAAAACCACTATTATTGTGGTCAAAATCTAATTTTTCTTGTCCGAACCACAATACGTCATCAGAATTATCGTCTCAACGTGCCTTGAGTAGACAAAAATGATGTTGTAAAAACCTACCGTTTCCTTGGTGGAGGGATCTTTGATAGGATACTTTGCTTTCAATGTCATGGTTTAGTATCCAACCCAATAAGTGTTTTATTGGTTGTTAGATGTGTTTGACAATTACACTTCTATGGTACTAAAATAGGCTAAGTCTATAGGTCTTAAGTTGACCTACGGCTTAGCCTATTAGTTTTAAATTAATTGATTTATTGTCAAATTATGTTTATACCCTACAAAAACATTTTTTTATTAATTATTTCTAACAATGGTATCAAATCTCATAAGAATTACTGCAACCTCCGCTCTTGTTGCTCCTGCCTTAGGCTTAAGCATATTCTTGTCATCGCCCTTTATGATGTCCTGCGCGTTAGCCCATGCCATAGCTTCTTTCGCCCATGCAGAAACCTGAGATCCATCTTCAAAAGTAGAAATCTTTTGCGTATCCTGACTGCCTGCCTTCACAAGACCTTTTTCCTGTGCCATTCTGTAAAGTAATGTTGCAAGCTGCTCTCTTGTGATATTTTCCTTTAGTCTATCATTGTCCATAAGCTCATTTACATCTGCTCCCATTCTTCCAAGTACAATTCTGAACATTTCCCTTGTCATTGGATTACTTGGACTGAAGGTTGTATCTGTACTTCCTGCGAACCATCCGCTACCTAAAGAATAAACTGTTCCTTCATAAAACCATGAGCTTTCCTTTACATCCTTAAAGTTTTTGACCTTTTCTGCTCCATCCTTTTTAACCGTTTCAAGAGTCTTTGGTGTTTCATTCTGAGCTGGATTTTCTTCCGGCGTTGCTGTTTCTGTCTGTTTTACTGTACTGCCTCCCCCACCAGAAGAATGTCCTCCACTGTTACTACTGGTTTTTTTAACTTGTTGAGTAATTGTTAAGCTGGCATTTGTTGTATTACTTTCCACTTTTAACTCTGCCGTATAAGTGCCTATTTCTTTTCCTGTTTTTAATGTAACTGTAAAGTTTGCAGTAGCCTTAGATGCAAGTTTTGTAGCACTTAGCTCTCCTACTTCAAAATCATCTTTATTATCTCCAGATAACACTATTTTTAAGCCACTGTCTGTTGTATTTCCTGCATTGGTTACAGTGTAAGTTACGCTATTTCCTTTTTCATACCCATAAGTCAAAACTGGTAAACTACTGTCTCCCTCTAATTTTAGTTCATATCTTGGTTCTTCAATAATTAATTGAACTGGCGTATTATCACCTTCATAATTAGTAGCAAAACTATCCTGATAACGTACATAATATGTGGCTGGTACCAATCCCGTAATTGTTCCATCTTCTGCAATGGTTGTGTAAGTACCCGCTTCACCTTCTTTATATTTCATATATTCCATTTCTGTTGTTAGATTCGTTAAGCTACCATCACCACGACCTTTTATTGTTTCATTTGTTTTCCCTATCTCAGACAGCTTTGATGCTGCCTTATTTACATTTTGAGTGATGCTTGTATTCGTATTTACCTCAACATTCAATGGCGTATTGCCTGATACATCAATGCTTGCTTCATAGCTGCCTGCTGGCTTTCCTGACTGAAATGTAATCGTAAACGTTGCTGTTTCACTAGGTTTAAGTTCTGATACATTAAGAGGACTTACTACAAAATCATCTTTTGCATCTCCAGATAAAACTACGTTTAAGGCACTTACAGTTGTATTTCCTTCATTAGTTATGCTGTAAGTCACACTGTTTTCTTCTTCGTACCCATAAGTCAAATCTTGAAAACTATCATTTGTCGTTAATTTCAGGTTATATATTACAGCTACACCTTTATTAATAGTAAATGAAACTGGGGTATTATCACCTTCATAATTATCAGCAAAACTAGCTTGATATCGTACACTATATGTGTCTGGTATCAATCCCGTAATTGTTCCATCTTCTGTAATTGCTTGGTAAGTGCCCTCTTCACCTACTTTATATTCCATTTCCTTTGTTACATTCTTAAGGCTACCATCCTTAAAACCGTCGATTGTTTCGTCCGTTGCTTCTATCTCAGACAATTTCGACGCAGCTTTATTAACATTTTGACTGAAGCTTAATTCTGTAGTTTGGAGAGTTTCTCCATCTATACTTTCACCCGAGACATCAACGCTTGCTGTATAATTTCCCACAACCGTTCCTGTTTTTAAGCTAACCGTAAATTCTGCTGTTTCATTCGGTTCAAGCACTGTTGAATTGAAACCATTTACTTCAAAATCGTCCTTATTGTCACCTGGTAAATTAACCGTTACGTTACTAAGCGTTATATTTCCTGTGTTGGTCACTTTATATTTTATACTCTTTGTTTCAGAAGAATTATAAGTTACATCATCCAAACATCCATCTGCCCATTGTAGCTGCATTTGAGAAATCGCTACCAGAGGATAGCTGTTAGCATCAAGTATCCATGTTAAATAGCTGTTCTCATTGGCATAACTATTAAGGGTAGCAATAGAACTGCTATCTAACAAAGAACAATTACTAATCGTCCCCCCAGCATTATTTCCCACCATATCTATTCCAGTAAGGCTTCTCCAAAAACATGAATCTATCGTTCCTGACTGTTGCTTCCCTATTAATCCTCCTATCCCTAACGTAGAGCATTCTCCACTTATACTACCACTATTACTACAATATTGTATCATTCCTAGATTTCTACCTGTTATTCCTCCTATCCATAGCTCAGATCCGCCTTCTCCACTTATACTGCCACTGTTGCTGCAATTTTCTATACCTATTCCTTCTTTGGTACCAGTTTGGCAGCCCGCAATGCCTCCTACCTCACCGATTGCTGCTCCCTCTATCTTCTTATGCTTTACTGAGCCACTATTACTGCAGCTTACTATCCTAGCTATACCATTACTACCTACCACTCCTCCTACTTGCCTCTCTCCGTTTACTTCTCCACTATTGCAACTGTTACTGATAATTCCAGGCGTTCCAGGTGAAGCTGACGTAGGTTTATACCATCCATTATCACCTACCACGCCTCCTATCATTCCAGCTCCACTTACTACCGCACTATTACTGCTATTACTTATACTTCCGCCTTCATTGCAACCTACTACTCCTCCTACCTGAGTATTTCCATTTACTGCTCCATTATTACTGCTATTTTTTACACTGTTTCCACTCTCATTAGCGCCTACAATTCCTCCTATTTTTTGCACTGTTCCGCTTACTGTACCACTATTACTGCTATTATTGATACTCCCTCTATTACGGCCTGCCACTCCCCCTACTTTTTGTGCTCCGCTGATTATTCCTCTATTGCTGCTATCATTGATACTTCCGCCATAATTGTAACCTGCTATTCCTCCTGTTCCCTGTGCAGTTTCCGATGTTGGTGCGCTATTACTTATCGTTCCACTATTACTGCAATTACTTATACTGCCATTTTTCTTATAGCCTGCCACTCCTCCTACATAATCTTTTCCATATATATAACTATCTTTAATATGTATATTTTCTATTGTTGCATTATCTGTATAACCAAATAGCCCCACGTAGCTCAAGCTACCATCATTAATGTAAATTCCTGTAATACTATGTCCTCTGCCATTAAAGTTCCCTGTAAAAGGATATGTCTCATTGCCAATAGGTGTCCAAGGGTTAAATGTACCCTCCGCATTTAGTTCTCCTGCACCATCTAATACATTTTCATTTAATACAATATCATTTTGCAGTTCAAAATATTTACCTGCATAATCTGTTCCGTCATTTACTTGCTGTGCCAAATAGGCTAGCTGCTCTGCTGTTTTAATAATGTATGGATTTTCTTCTGTACCACCATCTGCTGGAAAGTCACCTTCGGCGCTTCCACTCCATACCAAAGTATCTGACACTGTTTCTGCCATTACGGGCATTGCAGGCATCAGGCTTATTACCATACATAAAGCCATTAAAATAGCCAGTCTTCGATGTATTCTCATTTTTACTTTCATAACGTTCCTCCTTAATTTTCGTATATATTTAAGCATCTATTGTAAAGCAGTATGTCATCGTTTTGTTATAAATCTCTTTCTCAATATACCTGGTTTAGAACTTTAGCCTTTTAGATGTACACTACACAGGTTTGATCTTTCAGGCCTAATCCCACAGCGTTCAAGTCCTTCTTCCAGTTTTTCTTTGCTTATAGGACGAAGGGCAAACTGCTTGACTCCGTTTTCAAAAGCAAATCCTGCAAAATCTTCATCATCTGAAAACCAGATAATATTCGCCTTCGGGTTTCGAAGGTGTATATGTCTTACGGCTTCCATCCCCTTAGCTCTGTCTATGGCTACTATCACAATTTCATAGCTTATTTTCATCATAGATTCTATAATCCTTTCTCTATTTTCAAAAAGCTCAATATTAGGATAGTAATTATATTCCGTGCAATAATCCAGGACCAATCTTTTCAAAAGTTTTGCGTCCTCCTGATCTGCACTGATTGCTATTTTCATTCTAGTCCCCTTATTCATAACATTTTTCGTTAACATACTAAATTAAAGTCTTTATAGATTGCTTTAACCAAAGTATCAAATTCTTCCTGAGTTTTCAAGATATTGTAACTGTGTGGTCCTTTTGGAGACTGAGTGGTAGTCAGAAACCCCTTTTTATAGTATAATTACATTCATTAGTTATAAAATTGAGGAGATTTACCATGAGAATTGCGATTGTTGATGATTTAAAAAATGAACGTACTTTGGTACAAAAACTTGCCTCGCAGTATTTTGATGACAGAAAAACTCTATATGATGTCACTCCTCATTTTGAAGAATACGAAACCGGCGAGAGATTTTTAGAAAATTATATCCCTGGTAAATACGAAATTGTTTTTTTAGATATATATATGGATAAAATAACAGGTATTGACGTAGCCAAACGCATTGCTACTTTTGATAAAGACTGTAGTATTATCTTTTTCACAACCAGTGACGAGCATCAGCTAGATGGCTACAGTGTTCATGCTATTGGTTATATTATGAAACCTATTTCTGACCATTTACCAGCTTTCTATACAGCAATGGATTACGCTGCTAGCAGACTTTTAATGGATCAAGCTGGTATTACAGTCACTACTGACTGTGGTGAGATATATTTACACTATAGAAACATTGTGTACATAGATTGTATCGGTCGTACTACTTATTTTCATCTTACAAATATGGATTTGACAGTTTTAGGAAAGTTTAAGGATTACCAACCTATTTTTCTCGCTGATAACCGATTTTTAGAATGTTACCGAAATATTATCATCAACATGGACTATATCGATAGGCCTGATAACGATGACTTCATTCTGAAATCAGGCGAAAAACTACCTATCAGCAGAAGAAAAAAAGCTACAGTACTTGAAAATCATATGACATATTTTGTTAAGAAGCGAGGAATGTAATCATTATGGAAATTTTCTTTACAGTTTTATCAGTAACACTAACACAAATACCCGGCCTAATTTTACGCTATATTCCTTTTTCAAAGTTATTTACACAAAAACAAAAAAAACAGTTGCTGAACTGCTATATACTTTTCTTTATTTTTCAATTTACGGTTCTTTATATTATTGCACTACGTATTTCTCTGACTCCTTCAATCTATAGAATCGCGGTGCCTCTTGGAGCAGTTATATACCTATGTATTAACTGTATTATTCTGAAGAATATGTTTTTTCAACATGCCTTTGTCTATGGAATGCAGGGTAGCTACTGTCTCGTCCTTCATTCATTTGTAGCAATTCTTCTGAGTCACTTTGCCCCTCATCTTACTATAAACAAGCAGATTATGTCACAAAGCTTTCTATTTTTGCTGCTCTTTGTCGTTACCGCCTATCCTCTTTGGCATTTTATTAAAGACTCTTTCTACTTAAAGATTTCTGCAGAATATAACTACCACTGGAAGCTTGTTTGGCTAATTCCTAACTTACTGTGGCTAAGTACCGTCATTACTACTATGAATAATAATTGGATTAGTTCCTCTGTCCAACTTATCGCCAGAATAATAATGGGTCTTACTATTTTTATTTTATGGAAATGTGTTAATCTTGATTTTAAGCAACTTGAAGAAAAGTTTGCACTTAAATCAACAAACCAACTATTGCACATTCAAATGAATGCTATCAGCCACCAAGCAACAACCATCCATGAAAATGATGAAAAAATTCAAATCCTGCGCCATGACTTTCGCCATAATATTCAGATGCTATCTACTCTCATCGCCAGAGAAGAACTGGCTGATGCTTCATTAATTCTAAAAAAACTGAATGATGATCTTGAAAATACAAAGCCTATTATTTTCTGCAAAAATCCAGTTATCAATTCTGCCCTATTGGTCTATATCAACAAAGCTCAGAAACAAAACATAGAAATTATATCAGAAATTGATATTCCTCAAAATATTCCTTGGAGTAGCAATGACATCGCTCTATTGTTTGCTAATGTTTTGGAAAATGCCATCAACGCCAGCAGCCAACAGCCTAAAGAACAAAGAAAAATATGCATTACAACAAGGTATGATGATAACAAACTAGCAATTATTGTAGAAAATTATTTTTTTGGAGAAATTTTATTTAACGATAATGGCATGCCTATTTCATTAAAACAAGGTCATGGTGTAGGTATGCGTTCTATCACTTCAATAGTTTCAAAATATCGCGGTCATGTAGTTTGTTCCCATACACATGATTGGTTTACAATTAGTTTTATGTTTTCTAATAGGTATGCGTCAAATTAAGAGCACCTTGACAAAACGAATCTGTTAAGCAAATCATACTTTTTGCATAAACTATTGAAGGTTTCAGTTATTTTTTCAATATCATCCTCTTTATCAAAACCTGCTACATCTTATCTCAGAAATGAATATTTCCTATAATATTCATTATATTACATCAAATTACACAATATTTCCATATTTTTCAAATAGTAATTTTTAAGATTTAATTAAATAGTGGGCAAATCTTTTCTGTCACTTAAATAGAAAAGGCATAAAAATAAAACTCTTATGCCTTAAAAATACCCCTTACTCATTTTAAACTAATGATAGATCAACATAACCAATTTCTCAGTCAATCAACCTATGTCATCTATATTCCCACCCATAATAAAAGGGGCAAAAACCGCCATTTTTTCGCTCGATTTCTGCCCCATTTTTTCTTAATAACCACAACATATTGTGTTCAATTATCGTTATTTTTTATCCGAACCACATTTCGTCATCAGAACCACACATTCCGTATGCACAGTCTGAGGAAACATATCCACTGGCTGAATTTCCTCAACCCTATAACCGCCTTCCCCAAGCACCTTAACATCCCTAGCCATAGTGCCAGGGTCACATGATACATACACAACCTTCTCTGGGTGCATCTTTATAATAGTCTCCAACAGCTCCCTATCACACCCTTTTCTAGGTGGATCAACAACTATAACATCTGCCCTGACACCATCGTCATACTTTTCTGTAATTACCTCTTCTGCCTTACCAACATAGAATTCAGTATTACTAATGTTATTAAGTTCAGTATTCTTCTTAGCATCCTCTATAGCTTCTGGAACTATCTCTACTCCCATAACCTTTTTACTCTTATCTGCTAAAAACAACGATATGGTACCAATACCACAATAAGCATCCCATACTATTTCATCTCCAGACAAATCTGCAAACTCTAATACCTTACTATATAACTTCTCAGTCTGTACAGGATTGACTTGATAAAAAGATAATGGCGAAATATTATAGGCAACTTCTCCAATATAATCAGTTATATAAGGCTTGCCCCATAACATCTTTATCTTATTACCCATGATAACATTAGTTTTTTCTTTATTGACACTAATAAATATACCAGCTACATTCTCTATTTCCCTAAGATTACTAACTAGTTCATCACTATTAGGCAATCTATTACTATTAATTACAACCCCAATCATAATTTCTTTCGTATGAAAACTAACTCTAGTAACAATATGTCTAACGACACCCTTATGACTAACCTCATTATATGGTTTTACATTATTCTTCAACATATACTCTTTAACAACATTAATAATATCCTTATTTACGGGCTGTTGAATATAACATTTATCTGTAGTTATTATATTATGGCTTCTCATAGCATAAAATCCAATATTGACAGATTCATCTCCCATGCTTCCTACAGGAAATTGGACTTTATTTCTATAAAAATAAGGATTTTCCATGCCTATTACTTTATTAACTTTTATATCAGTTATACCGCCTATTCTCTCAATAATATCTTGTACCTTTTTCTGTTTATAACTTAATTGACCTTCATAGGATAAATGCTGCAACTGACATCCACCGCATCGTTTTGCTATATCGCACACAGGGTCAATTCTATGAATTGAAGGTTCTATTATATTAATTAATTTTCCAAATCCAAAATTCTTTTTAGTCTTAATGACTTTTACCTTGATTTTCTCTTCTGGTAATGCTCCATCAACAAATAGTGTATAGCCATCTATCTTACCTATACCTTCACCATTTATACCTATATCATCTATAACCATTTCATAATACTCATTCTTAACTACCGGTAACTCAACATTTTTTGCCTTCATGATTATTCATCCTCTATACATTAATATAAAAAAGGCATTCCCATAATACAATAATACGCTTATCTCTAAAGTAAAAGAAATGTATTATGAGAAAGCCCCCACATAGAATTTATTTTTTACTAATTAATATCTTGTTCTTCTAACATTGGAATCAAAGATTCTCTGCCATCCTAACCAATTATCTTCCACGTCACTTGTTTCTAATAAATCAGAAAATGTTCTTAATTTTGCATCGCAGTTATCTGCAAAATGTAGAGCAAGTGCCTCTATTGTTTGTGGTTTCTTAGGTGAACCATATTCCAATTCTCCGTGATGAGCTAAGATACAATGTTTTACCATGTAAGCTAAATCCTCTGGGAAACCTGGAATTTCTTTAATTCTATCAGAAACCCATTCAGTAGATATCATTATATGACCTAACAATTGACCAGGGTCAGTATATTCGATAATAGGGAATTTTGATAACTCTTTTATCTTTCCTATATCGTGGAACAATGCAGAAGTATATAATATATCCTTATTAATCACTTTATAATTACCAGCAAAGAATTTACACATATTGAGTACACAAAGGGTATGTTCTAGTAAACCTCCTAGATAACTATGATGCATTGTTTTCGCTGCTGTATGTTCTTTAAATGTTTTAATGAACTCTCTATCTTCAACAAAAAATTTCTTAACTAAAGCGCTAAGGTATTTGTTATCTATATCGTTAACAAATGTAAGTAATTCTGAATACATCTCGTTAATATCCCTGTTGGAAACTGGAATATACTCTCTTGGGTCATACTCTCCTTCACTGCTTTTTCTCAATCTTCTTATATTAAGCTGTATGGAGTTTTGGAATGTTATAACCAAGGCATCAATTTTAATGTATTCATGCTCACTGAAATCATTAATACCGTCATTCAAATCCCATATCTTAGCATCTACTACGCCTGTTTTATCTTGTAATTTTAGGGAATAGTAAGTTTTACCAGCTCTTGTTTTCAATACTTGCTTATTAACACACAAGTAATGATCTTGTATTTGTTCTCCTTCTTTCATGTCTACTATGTAACGCATATATTACTCCTTTCAAAAACCACGATCAATTTATATCATAATCTATATACTTTCACTATCTGGTATATCAAATAATGATTTTTTATAAATTCCAATCTTAAATAATATTTGATTTCAAATATTCATCTTACATTATACCCTATTTTGTATAAAAAAAAAAGAAAGTAACTATTTCTTTTAAAAACTTTCTATAACACTTGATTTTCTTAATGATAGGCTTTGATTATAAAAATTGTTATACTCAAAGCCTATTACACCAGCAAATTCTAAAATAATGTTTTGTGACTATGGTTCAGATATCTACATAAAAAGCAATCTGATAAAAAACACCAGCCGCAGGCAGATAGAAAAACAGAAGAAAATTGATTCTCTGTTTTTTATTGTATATATCCCTTTAGTTTTTCCAAAACTATCTTATATCCTGCATAGTTTATATGAATACCATCAACAGTATAATCCAATCGTAACTGTCTTTTCTCATCTAAAAATAAATCAAATAAGTCAAGAAATGAATAATTCTTTTGAGAACATAGTGTTTTTAGGTATATATTTGTATTTCTAAGTTTGTCATTATCTTTGCCTACTAACCAATTATGATAAATTTTAGGATGTGAAGACTGGTTGACAGGGAGTAAAGAAATAATAAGTATTTTAGTATCAGTTTTTTTCCCTGTAATTAAATCCGCAATTCGTATAATTCGCTTTGCTATTTCTGCTTCTGTATTATGGGAAACAATAGGCATAAAATCATTTGTACCGACCCAAATAACGACTGTTTCTGGTTTTAATACATTAACTATATTGTCTAATCTATTGATTACATCATAAGTGGTACTGCCAAAGATTCCTCTATTAAGTATTCTCTTAGTTCCATCATACATTTCATTGATAAGAAAATTTTGAACTAAAGAATCTCCTAATAAGACAATGCCACCAGCAGGCAGTTTTTGATTTATATCTTTGTAAAATGAATATTTATCATCTGCTAATTTCTTTATGAGTTTTGTGGATTCGTTTACTTTCTGTTTCATTAGATGTTTTCTTCTCCAATCAATTTCAATATATTGCCACCTAGTATTTTATCCCTTATTTCATCTGATGGGCTTATATACTCTATAAGCTGTTTACTTAACAATGGCTCTCCGTAAGGAGCGTCCGAACTATATAAACATTTTTCTGGAAGCTCTGCTACTGCCATACGAGCAGCAAGAGTAGAAAAAGCTGCCGATAAATCTATATAAGCATTTGATACTGTTTTAGCAAAGTCAATTACTTCCATCCAATAATAACCACCCATATGTCCATATATAACAGAAACCTTTGGAAATTTTTTGGTTAATTCCATGAGGATTTTAATTCCACTTAATGAAACAGGGTTGAATGTATGAACCCATATAGGTAACTGAGGATATTGTTCTAATGCTTGAAATACCGTTTCTAATTGCTGGACTTGTTTGTCAGACCCAGGCGTAAATTCGCCAATACCTTTTAGTCCATTAGAAACAATGTATCTATCAATCCAATCGATGGTATCTTCTAACGAAAGTTCAAGAGGTACAGAGCCAAAACCATAAAATCTATCTGGATACTTGTGTAATATTTGTGTCAGTTCTTGAATGTTATTTTTCATTCTTTGCATATCGGATGCTTTAGTGTTAGAACCAGCTAAGATTTTATATAGTGATTCAATTTCCCTTTTCAATTCTAATAATGTTTTGGCTCGTTCTGGATGTGGAGTAGTACAAAACAGAATTACTTTATCAATTCCTGCTTTATCTAATTTTTCAATCTGAAATTCTGTGGGTAACATTAAATGTTGATGGCTATCAATAACCATATAAATCATCCTTTCTCTATATTGACATTCTTGCTATAATAAAAAGGTACCATATTCCTATAATAGGAACAAGTACGCACAATTTTGATATAAAGTACCTTTTTTAATACTTACCTCAAAGAAAGGATGATATAAAATGGCTAAATCAATTACACCACATGATATTTGCCCTATGGCATTAGGTATCAATGTTTTAAGTGGAAAATGGAAACTTCAAATTTTATGGAATCTATATAATAAGAACACGCTGCGTTTTAACGAGTTACAACGAGAGTTAGGACATATAACCACAAAAACACTTACTGACCAATTACGTGAACTAGAAGAACAAAAAATCATACAAAGAATTATATATCCAGAAGTTCCTCCAAAAGTTGAATATTCATTTACTGAAATAGGACAAACACTTGAGCCCGTTCTCAAATCATTGTGTGATTGGGGAACACAATATTTACAATCATTGAACATCCACAAAAATTAGATTAAAACTTTTAAATAATAGCGTGTAAATCACTCATTAGTAAAATACGCGCTATTATTTTAAGCCTGTTTTTAATTACATGATACTTTGTCTATCAGTTAGTTTCACATTCAGTTCTACCTTTTCAAAACCATTATTGGTTTTTCTTGCTACTTTCACTGATACAGTATCTCCAACTTCATATTTTTCAATTTCCTTTTGTAAATCTTCGAAATTAAAGATTTTTGCTCCACCAAATTCAAATATTATATCTTGTGATCTAAGTCCAGCTTTTTCAGCACCACTACCTTCTGTTACTTCTTTTACTAGTATTCCTATTGGTAATCCATAGAAATCGCCCATTTCTTCAGTAACATCTATACCTCTAATACCTAATGCTGGTCTATCCTTTTGATTCACAATGTCTTCAATAATAGGTTTTGCTTCATTGACTGGTATAGCGAATCCCATACCTTCTATATCTGTAGAGGCTAATTTATAACTATTGATACCAATAACTTCACTCTGTGCATTAACTAATGCTCCACCACTATTACCTGGATTGATTGCTGCATCAGTCTGGATAAGTGGTAAACTCTTATCAGTAGATTCTAATGTTCTGTTTATAGCACTAATATATCCTACTGTAACAGTATTACTATATTGTTTTCCAAGAGGGTTACCTATAGCAACTGCAAGTTCTCCAACTTTAATCTTATCAGAATCACCTAATTTAGCGATTTTTATACTATCCAATAATTCATTTTTCATATCCTTTTTAGCTACAGATAGAACTGCTAGATCATAATCTCTTTCATAACCAACAACTTTTGCATTGATGTTTTCAGAATTAAAGAAAGTTACCACAACATTTCTAGCACCATCTATAACGTGTTGATTAGTTACAATATATATAACTTCTTCGTTTTCTCCAAATATTATACCTGAACCAGTTCCTTCTTGTTCATACTGATTGTTGAACCAATCTTTAGCAGTAACAACACTTGTAATAGTAACTATTGAAGGTTTCATGTTTTCTGCTATTGCAACAACTGGTGATTGATAGTTTTCATTTATGATTGAAGTATAATCACTACTTACTTCTTTTAGATTATCTTCAGTTAATGCTGTTGTATTGTTTTTATCTTCAAAAGTGAATTTATTTGAATCATCTTTTTGAGATATTGTTGAACCTACATATTTTTCAAAAAATGGTTTAGTAACTTCCATACCTAATTGGAATGCTCCTCCCAGAAGAACTGCTACTAAAACACATGCTATCACTTTTTTCCAAGTAAATATTCTTTTACGGGATTTTTTCTCCTCATTTTTTATTCTTTCTTGAAAACATTGATTTGAGTAAGCTTGATTATGTTCATTCATTAACAAGCTGTTATCATTGCTTTCATTGGCATGACTCTTGATAATAGTTGTTTCTACAACATCACCATAATCATTACCTTCTACATTATTAGTGTTATTTTCGTTACCATTGATTTCATTTCCGTTCTCATCATATCTTTTGAATTCGTCCATATATATTCCTCCAAATCTTTATTGTTAGATTAACCTCTCTTGACATTAAATATCTATAAGTACAATTCTTTCAATGGGTTAATCATATATTCTATATATAGATTATACTCATTTTCTTTGAATAAAATATGAACTCTTTGTTAATAATTTTGAATAATTTAGCATTATGTTAAATAGTAATAAAAAAGACCATCTAAGCAATATACTCAGATAATCTGGATAAATAAATTATTATTATTGAATTTTAGTTTATATTATTTATTATCTTTATTTTTATTTTCAATTGACTTAACTTTATTATTCTCAATTTGTTTAACATTATTTTGTACATTTGACATACTGCATTTACCATCTATTTGAGCACCTTCATCAATAATAATACTAACTGTATTAATATCTCCTGTTATTTTCGCTGTTTTAGTCAGATGAAGTTGACCTGCAATCTTCACGTTACCATCAATCTTACCTGCCACCAACAAAAAATCAGCTTCTATATTACCTTTAATATATCCAGTTTCTCCAATAGCTACACTAGCTTCAACTTCCATGTCTCCATAGTACTTGCCATTTATCTGTACTGAATTCTTGGATTTGAGAATAGACGTTTCTAATGTTGTATCTTTTCCTATTATAGTGGATGGTTTGTCATAAGTTGCTTTTTTCTTTTGCTTAATCATTTCAATTCTCCTTTGTACAAATTCGAACAAATTTTTGTAATAAAATTTCATTAATCAATTATAATTTATTTTCCTTTATATATATAATCCATTGGATTTTGTGTTTCACCATTTACAAGTACTCCGTAATGAACGTGAGGTCCGCTGCTTCTGCCAGTACTTCCTGATTTTGCTATTTTATCTCCACGTTTCACCTTGTCACCTTTTTTAACTAATAATTTGGAATTATGTGCATATTTGGTAGTAATACCATATCCGTGGTCAACAATTACCAATCTTCCATATATAGCGTCATATCCTGCAAAAACAACCGTTCCTTTACCAGTAGCATATACGCTTGTTCCATAGTTAGCTTTTAAGTCAACACCTCTATGAAATTCAAAAGCTTTGCGTCCAAAAGGATTTTTTCTCCAACCATATGGACTTGTCACCCATGTATTTTTAACAGGTAACATTGAAGGATAAGCTTCCCAATAAGGGATTATCTCATCAACTTTATCATTAAGTTCATTATATGTATTAGTTTCACTGTCAATCAACTTCATTGTCTCTTGAAGTTTATTTATTAGCTCTTCTGCTTTAGCTTGAAAATCTTCCTCTACCGATATTTCCTGCTTTGCCGTATCAGACTCATCTTCTTGGCTATTCATGGGTAATAAATCTAAAGACGCAGTTATATTACTACTTCTTGATGCTGAAAATTCAGCTACCAAAGGTTCAGCCGAAGCTTTTCTCTCTATGGAACCTATAGGTTTGCTGTCAGTAGTTTTCTTAGTACCATTAAGCTTAGAATCAATATCCTGCTTTTGATTTTCTAATTCTTTAAGCTTATTTTGAATCTGCGTATATAGTTCTTGCAGATCATCTAACTTGGAAAACTTCTCAGCCTCTTCTGCTTCATATTCCTTAATCTTTGCATCTTTATCACTATTCTCGTATGTATTGGTTTGAAGATTGAGATTAGCAGTTGCCATTTTGTTTTGAACATCAGCTACATCTGTCATTGTAACCAGTACCCATATTATTACAGCAATAACACAAGCTAGTAGAGGGAACCTAATCCATTTTGGTATTTTAATGGTCTTAGGACTCTTGGTAGGATCAGGTATTATAACAAAAGTTATATATTTGCGACTCTTGATTTTATGCTCTTTAACGTTATGCCTAGTCCCCCAATTCATTTTTTATCCCCACCTTTAACAGTATTTTGTTATTTTATGTATATAATTGGTTTATTTTCAATTTTAGCCAAATACATTATAACATATTTTTTAATATATTTGTAATATAAATTTAAAATTTTAGTATTATATTAAAAGAATTTTAAAGTAAAAGATGTAGTATAATCAGTTTTAACTTTTAAAATAGACCATATTGATGTAAAATATAAATGAATCCTATCATATGTAAGATACCTAAATAATAATAATAAGGTGGTTAAAATGAATACTAAAGTTTTAAAAACATTAGAATATAATAAAATAATAGAACAGTTAATAAGTAAAACTTCATCTAGAATGGGAAAAGAACTATCTTCTTCTTTAGTCCCATACTGTGACATTGATACTATTAGAAGCAAACAAAAAGAGACTTCTGAAGCAGTAACTATGATATTAAGAAGAGGTTCATTAGCATTGGGTGGGTTTAAGGATATTCGTTCATCCATCAAAAGATTAGCTATAGGCGGTGACCTGTCACAGGTAGAACTATTGAATATTGGGGAAGTACTAAGAGTATCCAGACATGTAAAATCATATGCAAAATCAGCAAAAGATTCTAATACTGCTAATAATCTAGATACCATATATGGTTTATTTGATGCTATAGAAGTACTTAATCCATTATATAAGGAAATAACTAGATGTATTATTTCAGAAGAAGAAATATCCGATGATGCAAGCCATGAATTATATAATATAAGACGACAAATGAAGGTATCCAATGGTAAGATCAAAGAACACCTTAACAAAATCATTACATCCAGCACTTATAAAAACATGCTCCAAGATCCAATAATTACTTTACGTAATGATAGGTATTGTGTTCCTGTAAAACAAGAATATCGTGGTAGTTTCAAAGGTATGATACATGACCAATCAGCTTCAGGTTCTACATTATTCATAGAACCTATGTCTGTTGTGGAATTGAATAATAAGATAAAAGAACTCTTTACAAAAGAAAAACAAGAGATAGAAAAAATATTAGCTATCCTTAGTTCCATGTGTTTTGAACACAAGGAAGAATTAGCTAGTAACATGAAAATATTGACAGAAATAGATTTCATCTTCGCAAAAGGTGAACTATCAATATCCTTAGGTGGTACAGAACCTATTTTCAACAATGACAAATATATAAATATTAAAAAAGGACGTCATCCATTACTTGATAAAGATACTGTTGTTCCTATAGACATACATTTAGGCAGAGAATTCACAACGCTCATGATTACAGGTCCTAATACAGGAGGTAAAACCGTAACTCTAAAAACAGTAGGGCTGTTAACATTAATGGGACAGGCAGGTCTGCATATTCCTGCTTTTGATAAATCTGAGCTAGCTATTTTTGATGATCTATTCGCTGATATTGGAGATGAACAGAGCATTGAGCAATCACTTAGTACCTTTTCATCCCATATGACCAACATAATTGACATCCTGCAAAATGCCACTGATAATTCATTAGTTCTATTTGATGAATTAGGAGCTGGTACAGACCCTACAGAAGGAGCCGCTTTAGCTATGGCTATTCTAGAAAATCTTCATAAGAAGAAAGTTCTTACCATAGCCACTACCCATTATAGCGAGTTAAAAGTATATGCTCTTTCTACAAAAGGTGTGGAAAATGCTTGCTGTGAATTTGATGTCAAGACATTAAGACCTACTTACAAATTACTTATAGGAATTCCTGGTAAAAGTAATGCTTTTGCCATATCCAAAAGATTAGGATTAACCGATAATATAATAGAAGATGCAAAACAACTATTAGAACATAAGGAAATAAGATTTGAAGACCTTATTACAGAACTTGAGATAAGCAAAAAAACTACAATAATGGAAAAGGAAAAAGCACTGAAATACAGTAAAGAAGCTGAAGAGCTGAAAAACAAGGTTACGGTGCAGCGTGAGAAGATTCAGAAACAAAAAGATAAAATAATTACAGAAGCTAGAGAAGAAGCATATAAAATACTTAATAATGCAAAAGAGGATGCAGATAGCATAATAAAAAGCATGAATAAGCTTCGTACCAATTCTGATAACTCAAAAGAAATGGAAATGCAAAGAAGTAAGCTTCGTTCATCTATTTCTTCATTGGAAAAGAATTTATCAACATGTATAAAGATGAAAAAAGCTAATACCAAATCTCCAAAAGACCTAAAAGCAGGAGACACAGTTTTTGTATCAACATTCAACCAAAAAGGAACTGTTCTAGAGCCTCCTAATGCCAAGGGGGATGTTCAGGTTCAATTAGGTATCATGAAGACCAAAGTCAACATTAAGAATCTAAGTTATGTAAAAAGTTCAGAAGTAAATTATAACAATAAAGCACCAAAAAATAAAAATAACATTTCATCCAAGTCCATGTCAATTTCTCCTGAATATGATGTGCGTGGAAGAAGTGTTGAAGAAGCATTAGGAGAATTGGATAAATTTCTTGATGATGCATATTTGTCTCACCTTCCACAAATAACTATTATACATGGAAAAGGAACCGGTACTCTTAGAGCAGCTATCCATACATTTCTTAGAAAAGTTAAGTATGTGAAATCATTTAGAATCGGTAATTACGGTGAAGGTGAATCTGGTGTAACAATAGTTGAATTCAAATAAGGAGGTAGATAGTATGGAATCAAAACAAAAAATACTCATAGTTGATGATGATCCTAACATAACGGAGTTAATATCTCTATACCTTAACAAAGAAGGTTATTTAACTAAATTCGTTCATAACGGCAATAATGCAGTAAAAGCTTTTCAGACATTTGCGCCTAATTTAGTAATACTGGATTTAATGCTTCCAGGGATGGATGGTTATGATATATGTAAAGAAATAAGGAAAATAAGCAATATCCCTATAATCATGTTAACTGCAAAAGGAGAAACTTTTGATAAGATCTTAGGTCTAGAGTTAGGTGCAGACGATTATATGGTAAAGCCTTTTGATACAAAAGAACTAACAGCAAGAGTAAAAGCAGTTCTTCGAAGATATCAACCATGGGATGATAAAAATAAACAAGTGGTAGTACCTAACCTGACAATCAATTTATCTAACTATACAGTTATTTATTTTGATAAGAAAATTGAGATGCCGCCAAAAGAACTTGAACTTCTATATTTCCTTGCTTCCAATTCTAATCAAGTATTTACTAGAGAACAATTATTAGATAGAATCTGGGGTTATGAATATATCGGAGACACAAGAACTGTTGATGTTCATGTAAAAAGGATAAGGGAAAAAATAAAAGAAACAGAATATTGGGGTATCAAGACTGTTTGGGGTATAGGATATAAATTTGAGGTGAAGTGATGTTTAAATCATTTGTTAATAAATTCTTCTTCATATATGCAATATTGACACTAATTATATTTATGTTATTAACAACATTATTAACTAACATTATTGAATCTTTTTTTATCAACGACCAAAAAAAGAATATGATCAATGTTGGAGATGCTATAAGCGAAGGATATTTGGCTGCATACTATGATCAAACCAAAATGGCAGCTCTCAATTTTGAATATCAAATTGTAGTCATGAGTAATAATATTGGTTCAAGGATATGGATATTATCTAATGATGGTACAGTTCAGATAGATTCAGAAAAAGGTGTTAATTCATTTGAAAAGCTGGTTGTAGATAATCCTAGTATTGATAAGGCTAAAAAAGGTGAAATTGTTACGTTAAAAGGAGATTTCTATGGTTTGTCCTCTACTCCTCTTATAACTGTAATTGTTCCCATAAAGATGAATAATGAAGTTAAAGGAATAATAGTAATGCATTCACCCTACCCTGCTGTGAAGAAAACAGCTAATTATTTCTTTAATCTTACAATTATATGCTTACTATTTTCATTAGTATTTTCCATCATGTTAATGTATTTATTCTCAAGAAGGATTACTAAAACATTCCAACAGATGAATAAAACCGCAAGGTCCATAGCTAATGGAAATTTTGAGAGTAGAATCGTAATAAATACCAATGATGATATAGGAGAACTTGCTACTAACCTGAATTTTATGGCTGCTGAATTAGGAAAATTGGAAGAAATGCGCAGAAGTTTCATAGCTAACATCTCTCATGATTTCCGTTCACCGTTAACGTCTATAAAAGGTTTTGTACAAGCTATATTAGATGGTACCATACCTCATGAAAATCAAGACAGATATCTTAACATAGTCTTAGATGAGACTAATAGACTGAGTAACTTGACTAATGAGATTCTATTACTTACAAAGCTTGAAAACAATGGAGTACAGCTTAATTATACAGAGTTTGATATACATCTTGTAATTAGAGAAGTATTAATCAAATTCGAAGGTAAGATAAGAGAAAAAAAAATGCACATTACTTTATTGATTGATGAAAAACAGATCATAGTATCTGCTGATAAAGATAAAATCGAAAGAGTCATCTATAACCTGATTGATAATGCAGTAAAATTCTGCAATAAAGGTGATAGAATAACCATTGAAACAACAAAGTTCAAGGATAAAGTAAATATATCTATAAAAGATAACGGTCCAGGTATCAAAGAAGATGAAATCAAATATATATTCAATAGATTCCATAAAGCTGACCGGTCACGTGGTGAAGATAAAAAAGGTACCGGTCTTGGATTATCTATTGTAAAAGAAATAATTACAGCTCATAGAGAGACTATAAATGTTAATAGTAAAGTAAATGTAGGAACTGAATTTGTCTTTACTTTGACTATAACCAAAAACAAATAATAATTAAAAACCACCCATTTAACATAGATTAACCTTAAAAGGTATATTTATAATGGGTGGTTTATATATTCCTAATAATTTTTTATACTACGAAAAATCTCTTTATTTTATTGATACCAAAATTATGTATCAACTTTTATAAAGTATTAATATAATGATAGTAAGTATAACAAAAAGGTATGGAAAGATGGCTTATTCAGCTAGAGAATTACTTGCCAGAATAATCAAATGTGAAGCTGGTGGAGAAGGCGAAACAGGAATGAAAGCAGTTGCCACGGTAGTAATGAATAGAGTTCATGCAGCTGAAGGAGAATATCAAAGAGTTAATCAAGGAGATTTACGAAAAGTTATATTCCAACCAGGTCAATTTGATTGTGTAAGATCAGTATTAGGTGGTGTAGCAAATCCTCAAACCATCTGGGCCAGTCCTCCTGATCAAATCCATTATGATATAGCAGATTGGGCTTTAGCAGGTAATAAACTGTATAATATTGGTAGTACCCTATGGTATATGAACCCTTTCGTTCCAGATTGTCCTCCATATTTTCCTTATAATCAAACTGGAATATATAATTCAAGAATTAGAAAACATTGCTTCTTTGACCCCACAGATTTATATAAAGACACTTAATCCATTAAGTAATAAAGATATAGTAATAACAAATGATTAATAGCTTATGTCAGTATCATCTAAAATAATTAACTAATAAAAGGAGTTATTTATGAATAGAAATAATGAGCAGTATATGCCAACAACCTATGGTTCACCCCTAAGACAAAAAAGAGGATATTCATATCCTAAACAAATGCCATCAGAACAAACAACTATAAGTACTAATAATTTTACAGCTGCAAAAAATAATAACAATAACAACAACAATAATAACAATGTTGCAAAAACATTACCCCCAGTTATAACTAATCCTGCATATCTTCAAGGATATCTAAGGACACAAATAGGTAAATTCATGAAAGTAAATTTCCTACTGGGTACAGGTACATTTATTGATAAAGATGGAATTCTAAAAGAAGTAGGAGTAGATCATATAGTTTTAAGAGATATCAAAACAGGAGAAGATGTAATCGGTGATTTATATTCTATAAAATTTGTTGAAATACCAGACTAATATTTATATAAATATTCCATTACCCCATAGAATTTTATATTGCTACACTTATTAAACTCCAATCTGGTAATACAGATAGGAGCTTTTTTATGCATATTTAGCCTTAAAATCCTCTAAACATCCCTGGTGTTGTTCCAGTGTATTTCTTGAACTGTCTTATAAAATGAAACACATTTTTATAACCAGACATCTCAGCAACTTCATAAATGGTTAGAGAACTATTTTCTAAAAGATATTTCCCTCTATTAATACGAGCAGTTATTAAATCTTCATTAGGTGAAACACCAAAAAAGGTTTTATACAATACCGAAAACCTTGACCTGCTAAGACTTAATATCTTAGCCATTTTTTCCACATTCCACTCTTGACTGCAATTACTATAAAGGTGTAGACGGAAAAGATTGAATTCTTCTCTAATTTCAATCATACCATTAGATAAATCTCTTGTTTTACTGCGTTCTTCACGAGATAGTTTAACAAAAAGATTGGTTAGCAGAGCTGAAACATTTTCCTCCCATAGAAACGGCTTATTAATAAAATCAAGCTCTATTTCATTTATGATTGGTGTAATATAATTAGTTCTTGATGGATAAAATACTCTATTATATTCAAACCCAAATTCATCAAATCTTGAACTATTTTTCGGCTCAAAATGAATCCAATTATGTACTAAATCACATTCAATAGATTCAAAATAATGTTTTGTACCTGGAGTGAATAGAATACAAGCACCAGGTTTAATTTTTATAATTTCCTTTTGTTGATATATATTAACAGGTGTCTTGAAATGTAAAAATAAATAATCGTCAGTTCCTTGTGGACGGTCTACTATAAAACCTTTTTTCTCTTTACCATCATATTTTAATCTTTCAATCCTATATTTCATATTATCACCCTTTTCATTCTACACAAAAACAAAACAATAAGTCAATACAAAACACCAAATTATCATTGAATACTTTATTATTCTATATATAATATAAAACAAAATAACAATTAAGGTGGTAGATAAATATGAATCCTTTACGTCAAGAATATCCTCGTCCACAAATGGTAAGGAAACAATGGCAGAATCTCAATGGTACTTGGGATTTTGAATATGATTTCTCTAAATCAGGTAAAGAAAGAAATCTTCAAAAGGAACCTAATTTCGCTCACGAAATTCAAGTACCCTTTTGCCCTGAAAGTGAATTATCAGGAATAAATAATAAAGATTTCCTGAATGCTGTATGGTATCGTAGAACATTTACTATTCCATCTGATTGGAAGAATGGTTGTCTTATCATTAATTTTGAAGCAGTTGATTATTATTGTGAAGTATGGGTCAATGGTGAATACATTGGGTCTCACAAAGGTGGTTATACCCCCTTCTCCTTTGATATTACATCTTTTGTATCAGATAGGGAGAATACATTAACTGTTTATGTTGAAGATGATACTCGTTCAGGTACTCAGCCAAGTGGAAAACAATCTTCTGAATATAACTCCACCGGTTGTTTCTATACTCGTGTCACAGGAATATGGCAAACAGTATGGTTAGAATATGTTCCAAAAAATTATATTAAGGCATTTAAAATAGTACCTGATGTTGATAATTGCAAAGTACATCTTGACATTTCATTGTCTGGTAAATGCTCATGCAAAAAACTTAATATAACAGCAAAATATGATAATAAAATTGTTGGAGGTGCTTCAATAAAAATTACAGGCTCAAGTGCTAAATTATCCATAGATTTATCAGAGTTACACTTATGGCAACCTTTGGATGCAAAGCTATACGATCTAGAATTGCAGCTAGAAGGGGATAATCAACTGGATACAGTTAATAGCTATTTTGGTATGAGAAAAGTAGAACTTGGAGATAAAGCCATTTTGATTAATGGGAAAAAAATATTCCAGCGTCTAGTACTTGATCAAGGGTTTTATCCTGATGGAATCTATACAGCACCTTCAGATGAAGCACTAAAAAAAGATATTGAGCTATCAATAGCTTTTGGGTTCAATGGAGCTAGACTCCATGAAAAAGTTTTTGAGAGACGCTTCTTATACTGGGCAGATAAAATGGGGTATCTTGTATGGGGAGAATACGGCAACTGGGGTATTGACCATACAAAAGCCTCTTCCCTGCATACCTATCTTCCAGAATGGCTTGAAGCGGTAGAAAGAGATTATAATAGCCCTGCATTAATAGGATGGTGTCCATTCAATGAAACCTGGGATTTACATGGTCACCAGCAATATGATGACATATTAAGAAATATCTATCATGTCACTAAGAAAGTTGATTCAACACGACCTGTCATTGATACAAGTGGTAATTTCCATGTTGTTACAGATATATATGATTCACATAATTATAAACAAGATGTGGAGTTATTCGCAAAAGATTTTGAACCTATGGCAAATGGCGGGGAAGTATATGAGGAATTTCCTAATCGTCAAAGATATGAGGGTCAGCCTTATTTCATAAGTGAATATGGCGGTATCTGGTGGAGTACTAATGATGAAAGCGGATGGGGTTATGGTGAACGTCCTGAAAGTATAGATGAATTTGTAAACAGGTATGTTGGTTTGACAGAAGTACTTATCAAGAATCCTTCTATATGTGCCCTATGTTATACACAGCTGTATGATGTAGAGCAAGAAAAAAATGGACTATACTTCTATGATAGAACAAATAAATTTGATGATGAAGTAAGGGCTAAGTTAAGAGCAGTCATGGAACAAAAAGCAGCTATTGACGATTAGTAGAACCTTTTCTAGTTCCAGTAGGAGTGTTTCCAGTATACTTCATGTACATCCTATTAAAATAACTTTGATTAGAGAATCCACTGATCTCTAATATCTCACTGACAGGGATATCTGTTTCCTTTAACATCATTTCCGCTTGATGTATCCTATGCATATTAAGCAGTTGAGTGAATGGTTTTCCTGTCAGTTTCTTTATGAGCCTGCAAAAATAATGTTTATTTATATTAAGAACCTTGGATATTTCATCTAAAGATATATCTCTTTGATAATTACTTTGTACGTATTCCCACATATCATCCATTATTTTCTTATGTAGTACAGAAAATCCATTTCCATCACTAGAATCCAGGGATTCACAATATCTTACCATTGAAGCGAAGATTCTTTCTATCTCCGTCTTAATAAAAACCTCATATGCTCTTTCCTTAGCACTATATTCTTTGATAATCAGATTCAAAGACTGGGTCAATCTTTTATACAGATCACTATTTGATGATATCATGGCTGGAAATCTTTTTTCTCCTACTAAAAAGGGTTTAATATAATTCATATAATAATCATTCATGTTAATAGTATCAAGCATCTGTTTATCAAATAATATTGCATGGAACTTACTCTCTAATCCATCTGCTGATTGGGCAGAATGGACCTGAAACATATTAGAGAAAAAAATATTTTCACCTTCAGAATAATATGTCTCATTACCTATTCTTATATTTATCTTACCTTCCTTTATATATATAATTTCAAAATTATCATGATAATGAGGACGAAGGCTGTTGGAATGATTAACACCACAATTATATAATGATAGAGGGAAGTTAGATTCTCTAACATATTCTGTTTGTAAATAACCTTTTTCTTCCATAATCTTACTCATTATCCTTCCTCCAAATAAAACCCTAATTACTCAACAACATTATATATTAAAATGTCAATATTGTATTACTATTAGTCAATAATATGGCTAGTTGGCTTCTTTTCAATGTAATATAATATTATCATAGTATTAATACTAACTCAAATGAATATTACTTAACATCTCAAATATAGGAGTGATAAAAAATGGAACAAATTAAAATAGGTACATTAATAAGCGCTGATGAAGCCATGTCAATAATACCGGATATAACAGACTATGGTTTTGAAACATTTTCTATAACATTTTGGAAAACTATTGGTAAAACTGATATAAAAGAATTAGCTAAGAGATTAACAGATTATCTAGCTCCAAAGGGAATAACAATCTCAAGCTTATCCATATTCACCAATCCCCTTTCTGATAGTACAGAATTCTCAGATGCAGTAAAATCTTGGGAGACACTTATTGATAATGCTTCCCTTTTTGGTACAAATCTAGTTACTGGATTTACTGGAAGAGTCATTGATAAAAGTATTGATGATTCAATCAATAAATTTCAACAAGTGTTTGGGGAACTCTCTAAAAGAGCGGCATCAAAAGGAGTAAAAATCGCTTTTGAGAATTGTACTATGGCTGGAACTTGGGAAAAAGGTAATTGGAATATAGCTCATAATCCAGCCGCATGGGAATTAATGTTCAATGCTCTACCAGAAGATAATCTTGGCTTGCAATGGGAACCATGTCATCAAATGGTACAACTCATAGACCCTATACCTCAGTTAAAGAAATGGGCAGGTAAGATATTTAATGTTCATGGAAAAGATGCAACTATAGATTGGGACATCATTAAAAAATATGGTATTGGTGGATACAAACAGTTTGCATGGCATAGAACTCCAGGTTTTGGTGACAGCAACTGGACAGATATAATTTCTATCTTAAGAATGAATAACTATACTGGAAGTATTGATATTGAAGGATATCATGACCCAGTATATAATGGTAAACTTGAATTAACTGGTCAGGTTCATGCATTAAACTACTTGAAACAATGCCGTGGTGGTAATTTTATAGAAAACCCAGTTGGTTGGAAAGATAGATAACAGGAGGTTAATAAAATGAATAATAAGCTAAGAGCCCTTCAAATTGGTTGTGGTGGAATAAGTAACAATTGGCTTACCACATTAAAAGCAAGAGAAGATATTGAAATAGTGGGTTTAGTTGATCTAGATGAGAATAACGCACTAAACAAAAGAAATGATTTTAACCTAACCTGTAATACTTATACTGATTTTGAAAAAGCTATAGCTAATACAACACCTGATGTTGTAATTGATAATACCATACCCGAGATTCATCATAGAATAGTTACTACCTCACTAAAAGCAGATTGCCATGTTTTTGGTGAAAAACCCTTGGCAGATACTATGGAAAATGCAATAGATATGGTTAAAACAGTTGACAAATTAAACAAATCCTATTCTGTTATGCAAAACAGAAGATTTTTAAAAGATATCCGCAGCTTTCAATCTATTATAGAAAAACAAATGATAGGCGAATTAGGGTTTTTAGGAGCTTCCTTTTATATAGAAGCACATTTCGGAGGTTTTAGGGACATCATGGATAGCCCTCTCATATTAGACATGGCAATACATACTTTTGATCAGGCTAGATTCATCTCAGGCTGTGACCCAATTTCTGTATACTGCCATGAATTCAATCCTTCCGGCTCTTGGTATAAAGGTAATGCCAGTGCAGTTTGTATATTTGAAATGACTGATAATGTTGTTTTCTCTTATAATGGTTCATGGTGTGCCAAGGGTAATCTTACAAGCTGGGAATGTGATTGGCGTGCTATGGGAAGTGATGGTGCCGCTAGGTGGGATGGTAAAAGTGCCCCATGGTATGAAAAACCATCTGATACTCAAAATATGTTTCCATCTGAATATGAAAGAAATATTATTGACAATAATTATGATTCTGAAGAAGGTCATGCTGGATGTATTAATGATATGATTGATTCACTGAAAAAAGGCATCCCATCCCAAACAGATTGCAAAGATAATATTAAAAGTCTTGCAATGGTCATGGCTGCCATAAGAAGTTCTAAGGAACAAAGAAAAGTGTATATTAATGAAATAATAGATATATAGAAATAAAGATATGGTTATGTTTGTCTAGCAATACAATTATAGCCATATCTTATTTTATTCAAACAATATATTCAAAGTTATCAATTACAATCCTTTCTAGATGAACATATGTCTTTAGTACATAATATACAAAAACCTGGAATTACCTCAGAGCTTTTGTATAATATTTATACATCTACACTAAATAGTTATTTATGATGCAATATTATTACTAACTTGCATCATATCATTTAATTAAGTAAGTAAAAATAATATAAAAATTTTTATAAAGTTACATATCACCCTATTAAACTAGTGAATTTTGTGATATAATTTTTTTTATAGAAATAAAAACTATGCAATTTTTATATATTACACAATCATATTCCATTGCATATTTATACATTAAGGAGTGATATTATGAAATTAAAGAACACTGAACACATTTTTGAAACAGTAAAAAAAAGAAATCAAAACGAGACAGAATTTTTGCAAGCAGTAGAAGAAGTTCTTGCCTCTATCGATCCAGTGTTGGATAAATACCCTGAGTACGAAAGCGTAGTCAACAGTATTATCGAACCTGAAAGATTTATCATTTTTAGAGTACCATGGATTGATGATAAAGGTAATACTCAAATCAATCGTGGATTCAGAGTACAATTTAATAGTGCAATCGGACCTTACAAAGGTGGTCTTAGATTCCACCCAAGTGTAAATGCTAGTATTATTAAATTCCTAGGTTTTGAACAAATATTCAAAAATTCATTAACTGGACTGCCAATTGGTGGTGGTAAAGGCGGAAGTGACTTTGACCCAAAAGGAAAATCAGATAATGAAATCCTTAGATTTTGTCAAAGTTTTATGACTGAGCTTTCTAAATACATAGGAGCATATACTGACGTACCAGCTGGAGATATTGGAGTTGGAGCACGTGAGATTGGTTATCTATATGGACAATACAAAAGAATCAAGGGTCTTAATGAAGGTGTTTTAACTGGAAAAGGCTTACCATATGGTGGTAGTTTAACAAGAAAAGAAGCTACAGGTTATGGATTAATCTACTTAATGGAAGAAATCCTTAAGCATAATAATGATTCAATGAAAAATAAAACAGTTGTTATTTCTGGATCAGGTAACGTAGCTATCTATGCTACTGAAAAAGCTATGGAATTAGGAGCAAAAGTTGTAGCTCTTAGTGATTCTAATGGATACATCCATGATCCTAACGGAATTGATTTAGATGCTGTAAAACAAATCAAAGAAGTTGAAAGAAAACGTATCAAAGAATATGTTAAAGACCATCCAGAAGCAAAATACTTTGAAGGTTGCAAAGGTATCTGGACTATTAAATGTGATGTTGCATTACCTTGTGCAACTCAAAATGAAATAGACGATGAATCTGCTAAATTCTTAGTAGCAAATGGTTGCAAAGCAATCGGAGAAGGTGCTAATATGCCATCAACTCCAGAAGCAATTGATGTATATCTTGAAAACAACATCATGTTCGCTCCTGCAAAAGCAGCTAATGCTGGTGGTGTAGCTGTTTCAGCACTTGAGATGTCTCAAAACAGTATGCGCTTATCATGGACATTCGAAGAAGTAGATGAAAAATTAAAAGACATCATGAAAAATATCTTTGTTCGAATTAGTACTGCTGCAAAAGAGTATGGTGATGAAGGAAATTACGTAGTTGGATCTAACATAGCAGGTTTCTTAAAAGTAGCTCAAGCAATGTATGCTCAAGGAACTGTTTAGAAACCTTTTAAATAAGATAAAAAAAATCTCCAACCTGTTAAATCAGGAAGGAGATTTTTTTTACCATTTATAATTCCTTAATTGTCCTTCTAATTGCATATGAGCAAAATTTTGTTGTCTTAGAGATTCATACAATACTATAGCAACTGCATTTGATAAATTCAAGGATCTAACGTTAGGCTCCATTGGTATTCTAATACTTGTATCTGGATACTTTACTAGAATATCTTCTGGTATTCCCGCACTTTCTTTACCGAACATGATGAAACTATCTTTTTCGTATTTAACTTCTGCATATGTTTTTTTTGCTTTGGTGGTTGCCATGTAAATAGTTGCGTCAGGATTCTTACTAATAAAGTCATCAAAATCTTCATATAAATATAACTCTAAATCATCCCAATAATCAAGTCCTGCTCTTTTTACTGATTTTTCATCAATAAAAAAACCTAAAGGTTTAATTAAGTGTAAAGCTGTACCTGAAGCAACACAAGTCCTTCCAATATTACCAGTGTTATATGGTATTTCTGGTTCGTGTAATAATATGTTCATTTCAATTCACCTTATTTTCTATTCTTCCACTATTGATATATTTATTTCAAAAACACTATCATCAGAAAACTTTAATGGTACACATATATTCTTAGAATGGTTAACCATAATATTCATATCTTTACCTAAACATATTGATGGTGGAGTAATATCAACGGTCAATCCTTTTTGTGATAATGCTGTAGCTGCATTACCTAGTATCATATTTGACAATTCACTAATAGCACTTTTTGCCATATTGTTCAATTCTTCAACTGGCATACCCATCATCATTTTAGAAGCTATATTACATGCAGTGTTAATATTAAGACTTAGTATGACTTGTCCTTTTATATTACCTGTAACACCTATGATTACAGCCAATAAGTCTCCTTCATATTCTGCATCTTTTAAGTAAGGCTTTTGTAATTTAGTTTCTAATTGACATACATCTTTTAAAATCTTTTGGGCTGCTCCAATAAAGGGGTTAATGTATTCTACATTTATTACTGACATATGCTATTCATCCTTTCAATTCTAGTCCATATCTCCGTTAGAAATATCAAAAATACTAAATCTGAATAAATATTCCAATAAAAAATATTTTACCATATTACCCTTATTTATTCAACCTTATATACTATTAGTAGTAAATTGTATATTGGTATTTTATACCATTTATTATTCCCAAATAGACTATATTCTACTATATAATTTTATTTAGAGCATTTTTTTATAAAAAAATAATATGATTTCTTAAGTTAACCAGTGTCCATATTGTTATACTTAATTCAACTTAAATAATTAGGGAGGATTAACTATGAATTCAAGAGAATTAGTATACAAAACACTTAATTTCCATAATCCAGATAGGGCACCTAGGCAAAAATGGGTATTACCTTGGGCAAATAACCATTACCCTGAAGAATTGGCTAAGTTACATGAGGATTATCCTGATGATTTTGATGGAGCGCCAGGTTATTATGCCGAAAAAGATATATCTGAAGGTGACCCTACA
>NZ_BTPU01000019.1:0-32412 GCF_036985595.1 Vallitalea maricola
CAGATATTGGAGAGTCTACAGATGCATGGGGATGTAAATTCTTGAATTACCAAAAAGGTATTATAGGAGAAGTTAAGGAACCACTAATCCAAGATGAAGAATGGAAAGATGTGAACAATATTCATATCCCAAGGGAATGGTTAACAATAGATAAAGATAAAATAAATGAGTTCTGTAAGAATTCAGATAAATTTGTTTTTGGCGGCTGCTGTCCTAGACCTTTTGAGCAGCTACAATTCATTAGAGGTACTGAGAATCTATTTATTGATTTAATGCTAAGACCACAAGGCTTACTTGATTTCATGGGTAAAATGCATGAATTCTACTGTGAACTATTGACAAAATGGGCTGAAACTGATGTTGATGGATTATCTTTCATGGATGATTGGGGTTCACAAAAAAGCCTTTTAATAAATCCTACTACATGGGAAGAGTTATTTAAACCAATGTATAAGGACTATATAGATATAGCTCATAGCCATGGCAAAAAAATATTTATGCATTCAGATGGATATATATTAGATATTTATCCTCACCTAATAGAATTAGGTCTTGATGCGATTAATTCACAACTATTTTGTATGCCAATAGAGGAGCTAGTCAAGTTCAAAGGCAAAATAACTTTCTGGGGTGAGATTGATAGACAGAATCTATTACCATATGGCAGTATAGAAGAAATTCAAGATGCGGTTAAATCAGTTAAAAATAATCTATGGGATAACGGTGGATGTATAGCGCAATGTGAATTTGGTCCAGGTGCTAAACCTGAAAATGTGAAGCAAGTATTTGAAACATGGAATGAACTTTTTAGATAATAATAACTTATATTATTATATTACCAGTAAGTCAGAAAAAGTGTTTTGTTCGGACTTGGTTTTTGTAAAATAATCACAAAACCCTTTTTCTTCTAATAAGATGGCTATTGACTATCAAGTTTATGGTAAATAGAATAACACAAGTTATAGTTTATTGAATTGAATATTTATAAATGGTATACTGTATAAGTAACATATAATAAATATTTAATAGAAAGGCTGTAACTGTATGAGTGAAAATATAAAAATTAATTTATCAGATTATGAAGATGATTTCATGCTATTAAATAAGATATGTTATAAAGATATATTAGTAAACAATATTCAATTAAAGATATTAGGTATTCATTATATGGATACTGATCCTGATTGGAATGTGAGCAAGCATAAACATTCTTTCTTTGAATTTCATTATGTAACCAATAACTATGTTTTTACCACATCTAACGGAATAAAACGTAAAATTACTCCAGGGCACTTTTATACATTAGCACCTGGAGTATTACATTCTCATTGTCAAGAAAATGGAATTGGACATACTGGTTTTTCTATGCGCTGGGAGATTATGACTAACAGTGCTTTTAATAACGAACAATTAAATCTAATTAAATCAAAGCAATTGATAGAATCTATATATGCCACTACTTCAGAACCTTTAACAGATGATGGCACTATTCTTAATGGAGTATTAAATTTGTTAAAAGCAGGTAGACAAGGATGTTCTGAATTAGAACTTCAATTAGCCTTTTTTCAGATTGTTCTTAAGCTGTCCAAATATGCAAATCAAAATTTATCAGAGTTGAAATCAAATATAGAAAGCGATAATTCATTTGATAATAATATCGTCATCAACACTATACAGTTTATTGAAGACAACTATTATCAAGATATTAACGTTAATGATGTAGCTAATTCCGTTCATGTAAGTTATAGTCACCTTTCTAGACTATTCAAAAATTCAGTTGGGGAAACTGTTAATCAATATATTAAAAAAGTTAGACTTAAAAAGGCTGCATATCTATTAAAATGTACTAATAAAGATATGTCAACAATAGCTAAAGAAGTTGGCTTTAATAGCGAGTATTATTTTTGCAATGATTTCAAAAAAAATATAGGTATGTCACCTGGAAATTATAGAAAAAGTAATTCAAGTCTATCAGAATAATTATTCCAACTATTTCAAATACCTTTATTAAACTTGACAAACTATATAAGTATAGTATAATAATTACTAGATAATAATTATTATTGAAAGGAGACTATGGTATGCAACATATAGCCGAGCTATTAAAAGCACACAAATTAAAAGTTACTCCTCAACGAATCGCTATATTCAAAATATTATATGACAGCAAAGAGCATCCTAGTGCGGAACATATTTATAAATGCTTACAAGAAACACATCCAACAATGAGTTTAGCTACAGTATATAAAACTCTAGACACTCTAAAAAAAGCAGAATTAGTTCAAGAATTCAATGTAGGAGAAGACAGCTTTAGATATGATGCCAATATCAAAGCTCATCCACACATGATATGTCTAGAATGTCATAAAGTTTTTGACTTGGCCACTATGAAATTGGAGAATCTTAAGAAATATGTTGAAGAAGATACTGATTTTGAAATCATGTATGAAAAAATATTCTTTTACGGAGTATGTGCAGATTGTAAAAAGAACAAGTAATGAAATAAACTCTGTTTAGTTTTCTCTACTACTAAACAGAGTTTATTTTTATTATTTTAAAGTTATTTGATTAATCTACCTACAAATTTTTCTATTCTATTAATAGCCAGTTTTAAATCATTGATACTATAAGCATAAGAGCATCTGATGAATCCTTCGCCACTATCACCAAATGCTGTACCTGGTACTACAGCAACCTTTTCTTCCATAAGTAATCTATTAGCGAATTCCTCTGATGTTAAACCTGTTTTTTTAATAGATGGAAATAGATAAAAAGCTCCTAATGGTTCAAAACATTCAAGCCCCATACTTCTGAAACCTTCAATCATTACTTTTCTTCTACCATTGTATGCCTTTCTCATTTCTTCTACATCTGAATCACTGTTTTTCACTGCTTCAATAGCTGCATATTGACTTGTAGTAGGCGCACACATAATTCCATATTGATGTATTTTTGTCATAGGTCCTATTATTTCTTTTGGACCTACTGCATAACCCATTCTCCAACCTGTCATAGAATATGCTTTTGAAAATCCGTTTATGACTATTGTTCTATCTTTCATACCATCTAAAGATGCTATAGAAACATGTTTTTCACCATATGTAAGTTCTGCATAGATTTCATCTGATAAAACAATTAAATCATGCTTTATAGCTACTTCAGCTATCTTTTGTAAATCTTCCTTATCCATAATAGCACCTGTTGGGTTATTAGGGAATGATAAGACTAATATCTTAGTTTTATCTGTTACATGTTCTTCTACTTCTTCTGGTGTTAATCTAAACTCATTTTCCTCTTTCAAAGGTATAGTAACAGGAGTTGCCCCTGCTAAAAAAGCACAAGGCTTATAAGATACAAAGCAAGGTTCTGGAATTAATACTTCGTCACCAGGATTGATAAGGGCTCTGAATGCAAGGTCTATTCCTTCACTACCTCCAACTGTTACCAATGTTTCTGTCTTGTAATCATATTCTAATTCAAATCTTCTTTTTAGATATTTACATATTTCATCTCTCAGCTCTAACATACCTGAATTGGATGTGTAAAAAGTCTTTCCTTTTTCTAGAGAATATATCCCTTCTTCTCTAATATTCCAAGGAGTGTCAAAATCAGGTTCACCTACACCTAATGAAATAGCATCTTCCATCTCAGATACTATATCAAAAAATTTTCTAATACCAGATGGTGGAATAACTTTTACTTTATTTGATAATTTGTCTTCTAACCTCATGGTGTCACCGCCATTCTTTCATCTTTTTTATTTTCTTCTAATATAATACCATGGTCTTTATATTTTTTAAGTACAAAGTGAGTACCTGTACTTAATACTGATTCAAGAGGTGCTAACTTTTGTCCAACGAATAATGCTACTTCTTTCATTGTTTTTCCTTCAATTATAACTGTTAAATCAAAACCACCTGACATTAGATAAACAGCTGTAACTTCTTTGAACCTATAAATTCTTTCAGCTATTTTATCAAAACCTTGTCCTCTTTGTGGTGTTACTTTTACTTCAATCAATGCTGTTACCTTATGAATATTTGTTTTATCCCAGTTAATTATTGTATGGTAACCACATATAATCTGTTCTTTTTCCAGTTGTGTCAACTCTTTTGCAATATCTTCTTTTGGATTATCTAATATTGTGGCCAGATCATCAACTGTTACCTTGCAATTCTGTTCTAATATACCTAAAATCTCTTGTCTCATATATAGTCCCTCCACTTTAATTTATTTATTAATCTAGGCATTAATAACTTTATACAATTCATCTGTTTTTGGTGGGGTCAAGGCTCTTCTCGTATCAGATTGAATAACTATCTTATCTTTTCCTTCTACTATTTTACCTATTACTGAACCAGCAATTCCTGCCTTTTCCAATTTCTCTACCAGCAGTTCCCCATTATATGTAGTAATAATCATGCATCCACTAGAAATTAATTTATAAGGATTGAGATTATAATATTCGCATATTTCAATGGTTTCTTGTTTAATAGGAATATCTTCAAGTTTAACTTCTAAACCTACATTAGAACAAGCGGCGACTTCCCATAAAGCTCCAAACACACCACCTTCTGTCACATCATGCATGGATGTGGCTCCATGCTTAACTGCTATTTTAGCTTCTTCTACAACAGATATGTAATCACCTAGCTTCATTGCATTATCAATAAGATCTGAATTAAAATGTTTTCTTAGCTTATCTTCATTATCTTTAGTAATTATTGCAGTACCTTCAAGTCCTGCCCACTTTGTTATAATGATGTCTTGTCCCACTTCTGCTTTTCCTGTTAGGACTAACTTGTTTTCATGGGCTTTACCAATTCCAGTTACTGAGATAATAGGCTTATTCACCGCATTAGTTACTTCTGTATGACCGCCCATTACCTCAATATTTAATAGATTACACTGATAATTAACATCTTTCATGATTTCTTTCAATTCTTCTTCCATAAAACCTTCTGGAAGAAGTAGTGTAAGTAAGATACCTACAGGTTCAGCACCACTAGAAGCTAAGTCATTGGCTGTTATATTAACAGCTAGTGAGCCAATATCTTTTACTGCACCTGTTATAGGGTCAGTTGATACAACACATACTTCATCTTTATCTAATTTTATTGCTGAGCAATCTTCACCAACATTAGGCCTGACAATAACTTCTTCTCTATGTGTACTAAGTTGTTTAAATATAGATCTCTTAAGTACTGTCTCCGGTACTTTTCCCAGCTTCATCTTTATCGACTCCTTCATCTGTAGCTTCTTCATTTTTTTCCATATCTTCTATGTTTTCTGAATCTTCTTGAATCGAAACAGTATCGTCTATGGTTTTTTCTAATTCTTCTTCTGATGCATTGTCTATCTTATCATCTGTAATACTGTCTTCAGTATTCTTTTCTATATATTCTTCTGTATCCACTTTTATATCTTCTTCTATATCTTCTGAAATTTCTTGAGTATCTGTTACAGTATCTTCAGTAATTTCTTCATCATTATCTATAGTTTTCAATGTTTCTACTGTTTCTTCTTCCTCTAATACATTAGTTGCTTCCATAGTTTCAACAGGTTCTTTTGCTTCTGCTACCTTTTTCTTACCTACTCTTATTATAGCACCAACTGGCTTATAATAACTGGTATTTACTAATTGTTTATCAGTTAATTTATCATTTACATAAATTAATTTATATAATTTTACTTTATAACCATTTATTGCTTTTCTTTTTGTAACCTTTGCACCTGGTGCCAAAGAACTATCTGTTATATAAGTAGCTTTTGGAGGAGATATCTTTTGGATGATTTCCGATTGGAATTTAATCTTTCTGCTACTATTTCTCTCGTCTTTACCAAATAATCTCATACAGAGTTTACCACCCTGTACATAACTTTCGATATAGATTGGATAGTTACTACTGTTTTCAAAAACAAAATCCACATGATTACCTGACATTGTGGCATCTTTGCCTTTTTCTATATAAGATACTGGCATAGAATGATTTTGTCTTTCAATTACTTTCAGTTCAGCCATTAAAACAGCATTATATAGAGTAGTAGCTACTTGGCATATTCCTCCACCAAGCCCATCTTTTACTTCGCCTGAAATAATTATAGGGGCGGCTTTATACCCATTTTTTGAACTTATAGGACTTATTGCTACATGGGTAGCAAAATCTTGACCAGGATATAAAATAGTTCCATTTATTTTATTACACGCTATTCTTAGATTCTGAGTTCTTGCTTCATTATTATTGTGTGCAGTACTATATTCACCTATTACATCTTTTATATTACTATAATATTCTTTGGTGTATTTTGGTTTTGTTACCTCAACAACAAGTTCTAATTCTTCTTTAAAATTGTCAATCGTATTTTTTAGATTAGCTACGTTCGTATCAACATTCAATTTTAAGCCATTAACTTCTTTGTCTATAATAAATTCACTATTTTTTCTATGTATTATAGCATTTTTTGGCTCTATATTAAAGTCATTTTTGATAGAACTAACAAATTCTTTTATTTTCTCTTCATTATATACGTTTTCTACACTATAATCAATTTTATCTTCTTTTAATTTATTTATTTTATTATATCGTTCTTTCAATTTACCTGTCTTGAACAAATTATAAGCTTTATCTACAATTTCTTTATAATTGGATTTGAATTCAAAATAATTATATGGTTTAGCATATATTTTATCTTCAAATGATATTTTTATTTCTTTATCAAATATTTTTTCATCGATAATCTCTTTCATCTTGTCTATTGCTTCTTCTTTAGATAAACCACCTATGTCTATCCCCTCGATACTTATTCCTTCGTAGATGACATCCCTTTTTACAACTTTCTCCATATTTTTATATCTTATTAAAAAATAGCATGCTAAAGCAACAATAACTACTATTATAGTGATTATTGTTACTATTAACCATTTTCTTTTTTTCTTATTATTCTTTGGTTCTTCCATTAGAGCATCCTCCCTCTATATAAATTCTAGCCCTTATTATAATTTATTTTTTCTTTTGTAAAAAAATGATATATTAGTAAATTTTTAAAATGCATAAGTTGTACTTTTTTATCATAACTTTTGGATAAATATCATTACAAATAATAAGTCTATATATACATAGATTCATATTGTATATATAGGCTTACTCAATGCAATAATCATAAAGCTATACGTTAAACAAACCTATTAAGTGATTTACCATATTCTCTACATTTTTTCTCATTCAATTTACTATAACTACCTGTGGGTTTTGAAATAGAACTCATATAACTATTTACGCTCTCTAACTCTTTAGAACTTAACTCACTATTGTCCATTTCTCCTGCAAATACTGCAGTTTGATTAATTTCTCCTGGAATGATATTAGTAAAAGCCTCAATATTCATTTCTCTTTTTGATCTTACTTCATTATCAGAAGAAACTACAAAGACAGATTTTTTCTTATTTTCTAGCTGGTCTTTATTTCTATTGATAAAACTACTCATTTCTGGAAGAGGTTCGTGCTCATATATAGGTGTTCCTAATATAATATAATCATAATTTAGACTATGAACGTTACTTACATTTAGTACATCTACATTTCCTCTGATCTCTTTTCCAATCCAGTGTGCTATTTTTTCTGTACTTCCATGTTTGGAAGCATATGCAACAAGTACATCAGATGTAACATTACGCATATCAAAACAACTCCTTATTTAATTATATTAATGATTCTACTTATTTTAGTGCTTTTATTTATTTTATCCAATATAAAATCTAATATACAATTATCCCTCTTAAGTATTTTAACACTAATATAAAAAAAATATTGGAAAATTATGTAATTAAAATCAAACTATTTTTTGTAGAATATACTAAAAAACAATAATAAAAAACAGACTCTTGGCAGCTAACTGTATGTCTAAATTACATCAGCAGGCTAACAGAGTCCATTTATTATTTCATGTTTTATTTATTAAGATTAACTAATATGGTATCCCATATTAAAACACTTACTTCACCTCTAGTGACTTTTCTTCTGATATCTCCGTTGTTCTCTTGAGGGACTATACCTATTTCTTTTGCTCTATTAATATAATTGGTTGGCCATTCTCCTTCAAGATTATCATTTTTACCTAAGGCATTAACTAATATGGTTACAACTTCTGCATAACTTATATTATCAAGTGGTCTGAACGTTCCTCCAGTATCTCCTACAATCAACTTTAATTTATAAGCTTTTTGTATATCTGGAACAGCCCAATAATCAGCTTTTACGTCACTAAATTTTTTCCCTTCACCTGGTACTTCTTTACCGCTATAGCCTAATGCTCTTACTAGGAGGGCTGTAACTTCTGCTCTTCTAATATTATTATCCAATGCAAGTGTACCATCAGTATAACCTTTTAAAAGTCCAAGTGTATGTAACTGATCCCCTGCATAATTTTGCCTATCAGTAGCTGCGGATGCAGGAACAGCTGCTATATTTAATGTTACCAGAATACTTACTAACAATATTACTATCTTCTTATTCACTAATATCCCCCTTACTGTCATTTTAGATTGTTTAATAATTATTTTTCCACCTCTAAGTTGCATCATATTCATTTAGGTAACATAATTATAGCATACTTTTCCAATTGATAGGTTACCAAATCATAACATTTTTATCTCAGTATAATTAAACAATCTTTAACTCATCCATAAGTTCTTTGAATTTTGAAGGTTTTAATGATTGAGCTCCATCACATAAAGCACATTCTGGATTATTGTGTACTTCTATCATAAGACCATCTGCTCCTACTGCGACAGCTCCTTTTGATAAAGGTCTTACCATTTTCCATTTACCAGTCGCATGACTTGGGTCAACGATGATAGGTAGATGGCTTATTTCTTTTATAACAGGTATTGCACTTAAGTCAAGAGTATTTCTAGTATATGTTTCAAAAGTACGTATACCTCTTTCACATAAAATTACATCTTCATTTCCCTCTGACATGATATATTCAGCAGCCATTAACCATTCTTCAATAGTAGCACTCATACCTCTTTTTAATAAAACAGGTTTTCCTAATTTTCCTGCTTTTTTAAGAAGTGCGAAGTTCTGCATATTTCTTGCTCCTATTTGAATTACATCTGAATATTTGGCAACTACATCTATTGTATCTAAACAGATTGCTTCTGTTACAATAGGTAGACCTGTATCTTCACTTGCCTGCTTTAACAATTTTAATCCTTCTTCACCAAGACCTTGGAAACTATATGGTGAACTTCTAGGTTTGTATGCCCCTCCACGAAGTAAAGTAGCTCCTGCTTTTTTAACATCTCTGGCAACCTCTATCATTTGTTCCTTAGTCTCAACAGAGCAAGGACCTGCTATTATAGTTAGATTATCTCCGCCTACTTTTGTATTCCCAACGGTAATAACTGAATCTTCTGGATGGAATAGTCTACTTGCCAATTTGAAAGGATGCTGTACCCTCATTACATTTTCAACATCATCATATACTTCTAGCTGCTCTTTATTTAGTTTACTTGTATCTCCAATCAATCCTAATATACTGTAGTTTTGCCCAATTGTTTCATGGACACCTAATCCCATATCTTCTAACTTTTTAATTAATCTATCAATATTTACTCTTGGTGTTTTAGCTTTCATTACTATAACCATTTGTTATTCCTCCATTCATATTTATAAAGCTCTTATTTATAAAACAACAGTTGATTTACTTATAATAAATACTTTGCGCATAGTATTCTTAATTAATATATAAAAAAAAGAAGCTCCTAAGAGCTTCTCTAAATTTCATCATTCTAAAAATTCATTATTAGCTTCTTATGATAGTTTTTCTCAAATCCATTCAATTTTTTTAATGCAAAATAACCAGCGCTAAAAAAGTAAAAGCCCCAGCTAAAAAAGTAAAAATAATATGAATTTGAGTTTAGGTTCTTCGTTAAATCTATCATAGTATCACTTCTTATTCTATATTTATATTTATAATTTCGTAGTATTGTTTTAAAAATTGTTTTATTAGTTCTTAACTATATAGAATAAAAGGTTAAATGTCAAGGTTTTTTTATTATTTTTTTGTTAATTCCTAATAATTGGTAAGTATTTAATATCTGTATACAACAGTCGCTCCAATAGTATAGGGGAATATTCCGTCAGCCCATTAAACGTCCATGTTTAAAGGGCTGAGTTCGCCGTCCATGGCTCACTGCTCCATATTCCCCTATACTATTTACGCTCGATATTTTAGTCATATTGTTAGTATAGCTATTAATCCGTTGAAAAAAATGAATCAAGAACTACTTATTAATTCTTGGTTTCAGATTGTCCACAAAGTCTATTATTTAACTTTAATTGAAAAGATTTATTTAATTATTACGCTAATTGATAGATTTCTGACCATATATTATTCTCCAATAACGGAATAACTATGAAACGAGCAGTAAAGATTTTATAGGCTTTTAACTGGCTATAGAGTGGTAAATGTAAAGAAAATCATATATAGTGATAATAACGACCTTTACGGCTTGTTGCCATCCCTTATAAACAGCTAGAAGCAACAAACGTAACGAGAGTAATTATCACTATATATGATTTCAATATACGACCGTTGTCTATTTTAGAAACCAATAACTAATTATTAATCCTTGATTTATCTTGACAACTTAACTTTTTAATAGTTCTTTTAATATAATACTTTAAAACAAACTCCTTAGAATAGAACTTTATCATCTCTTTTATCTGCTTCACTATTGATGAATTCTTCGTATTCTAGGATTCCACCGTCGATTAAGTACTTGCAATATTCATCTATAATCTTTTTAGCTTCTTCGTCTGATGAGGCGAAATATGCTCTTTCACGGTAGTCACGCCATAGGTCTCCGTTTAGTAGTTCATTGATTTCGTCTTTCTTTTCGTAGTTGTTTATGAAATTGCTGGCTCTGTATCCTTCTACAATTGTATCTGGAACGATATCTTTAATGATATGTTCATAAGCTGCATCAGGTATTTCGGATTCACCTGGAGTGAATTCACCCCATTCACTTATATATGGATAGAGTGAGATAAATTCTCTGTATTCTCCTTGAATACCTGTTTCTGTCTTGAGATTACCTTCTTTATTCATATCAATATATTCTTTTTTCATCTTTGGTTTACCATCAACCATGTCATAATGCACGCCTTCAAGTCCATAAAAAGCTAACAGCTTACCTTCTTTACTATTTAGATAATTAATTGCTTTTATGGCTGCTTTTGCGATTTCTTCATCTGTATCTGCTGGGATGAACCATGCAGGTGATCCTGCTCTACCTTTTAATGCGTTACCGCCAGTCTGTCCTCTGCTGTTTTTGATTGGACCTACTGGGACATATTCCATTTCTGGATGCTCTTTGTATAAGGTGTTCTTATAAAAATCTTTTTGATGGAAGTAGTGAACTCCATGTAGAACATATTTACCAACGGCATGTTTTTCTTTTGCTATAGTATCATTTTGTCTAAAAGCTTCAGGGTCAAATAAGCCCTCAGATACTAATTTCCTCATAAATAATATCTCATCGACAACTAATGGACCTCTTCTATCTACAATAGCTTTATCTGTATCAGGGTCTACCCAGAATCCACACATATAACCAGTGTGATATGAACGTGTTAATTGATTATAATCCCATCCATTATGCCAGTTACCTGCTGGAATTACAGGATTTCCATTAGCATCTGTGAAGTCTCCCTCTTTTACTTCTTTCAAGAACTCATATATTTTTTCTGAGTGATCGAAATCTTCTGGTTTCCAACCTAGATTTTCCATGATATCCTTACGTACATATACGCAGTATCCCCAGTTTTTGTTGTCTTCTGGTGTAGCAGGTAATTGATATGGGATAACATATGTATGTCCGTCAAATTCCTTGCAATAAATATCATTTTCCAGAAAATCTTTGGCACATCCTTTTTCGAATTCCTTAATGTTTGAACCATATTCGTCAAGTAAATCTTCTAAAGGCATTACCATACCTTGACTACTGGCTCTTTTAATTATTGCAGTTTCTCCTCCATTACCGCCCCAATAAGGTGCAGTAACCAAATCATAAGGAACATCTCCTGATGAGAACATCATATTGAGATTCTCTGATTCTGAGGAAGTGGCATATTCAATATCAAGAATTACACCTGTTTCTTCTAAAAGTTTTTTTGCTACTACATTATCATAATGGTCTCTAGGTGCATTACCACTTGAACCATTCCAGCAAGAGAACACTTTAACCACTATTGGCTCCTTATTATTATCAGCTTCATTCTTACTACCATCATCAGTATTGGTTATATTAGTTTCCTTATCTTTGCTACAACCTGTAAAAATAGAAAAAGTCACCATAATTACCATTACTGTACAGAAAAGTCTTTTGATATTTCTTTTCATGTGAAAACCTCCCTAAATTATTTTATATATCTATCTAACCATTACAAAATAAGATGTAATGAATAAATACTTATTTACCCTTTGATTGAACCTATCATAATACCTTTGACAAAATACTTTTGTAGAAACGGATAAACACATACTATTGGCAGAGTGATTATCATTAAAAATGCCATTCTTAGAGCTTCTGGTGTTGTCTTAGCACGACTAATATTATAATTCATATTCTTTGTATCAGTAGCTTGCTCAAAATTGGTTTCGCTAAGTATTTTCTGTAATATAGTAGCTGCTGGTTTCAGTTTTTTATCAGATACAAAGAATGCACCTACAAACCAATCATTCCAATGGCCAACTCCATAGAATAATGTTATTGTTGCAATCATAGGAAGAGAAAGGGGTAAATAAATCTTAAGGAATATCTTCAATTCCCCACATCCGTCTATTGTGGCAGATTCCCTTAATTCCTCTGGTATGGTCTGGAAATATGTTCGCATAATGATAATATTGAAAAACTGGTATAGGTACGGTAATATGTAAATCCATATGCTGCTTGTCAAGCGAAGGCTTCTAAGTAATATGAAAAATGGTATTAATCCGCCAGTAAATATTGTTGTAAAGAAAAAGAAGAATGTTATAATCCCTTTTCCCGGTAAATCCTTTCTAGATAGTGCATATCCTGCTAAGGCTGTCAGAAATACACATAAAAATGTTCCAACAACAGTACGAAAAATTGAAACACCGAAGGCATTAAGTATTAATGGATCTTCAAAAGCTTTTATATAATTATCAAATGTAAAAACTCTAGGCCAAAAGTATAATCCACCCTTAAGTGCATCATAGCCATCGTTTAATGATAGTATCAATATGTAGAAAAAAGGGTAGAAGGTTACAAAACCTAATGCACTAAGAAGTGTATAATTAAGTACCTTAAATACTTTTCCTCCTGTAGATTGTTTCTCAACCATGTAAAATCACTCCAATCATTGTCATATGAAACCTACCAAAGAGATGTATTGGAAACTTTTTTTGCTATACGATTGGTGACAACAATCAATATCAGGGATACAATGGATTGAAACAATCCGACTACAGTAGCATAACTATATTGACCTTGTTGCAAACCAACCTTAACTGAATATGTTTCCAAAACCTCGGATACTGGGATTGTGGGCGGTTGCTGGAATAGAATAATCTGCTCGTATCCTGCTTTTAACAAACCGCTCATGCTCAATATGAATAATATCCCAACTGTAGGCATGATACCCGGTAAAGTGATATTAATCAGCCGTTTCCATTTACTGGCTCCATCTATAGCAGCAGCTTCATATAACATAGGGTCTATGCTGCTAAGAGCTGCGAGATATATAATCGAATTAAATCCTATATTCTTCCATATATCAGAAGATATAATCACAATATAGAACCATTTTGCAAATCCTAAAAAGAATATTGGTTCTTTACCCATAGCCATTCTTAAATCATTAAAAAGTCCTTGATGTGGAGATAAGAACTTACTGAATATAGTAGCAACAACTACCCATGATACAAAATAAGGTAAGTATGTTACTGTCTGGATTACCCGTTTAAATTTATTGATTCTAACTTCATTAAGCATTAATGCTAATATGATCGGTGCTGGAAAACCTAATAGCAGTTTTAAAAAACTGATTACAAATGAATTTCTTATCAATAACTCGAATTGGAAATAAGTAAAAAATTTTCTAACGTATTTCAATCCTACCCAGGGACTCATTAAAATCCCTGTATCAAATCTAAAGTCTTTGAAAGCTAAAGTTACCCCATACATTGGTATGTAACCAAAAACAAAGTAGAATACTATGGCAGGTAACAAAAACAGGTATAATATTTTGTATTTACATATTCTTTTCCATACTGATCTTTTATTACTTTTTACTATTTTTTTTGGTGCCTTTGCTGTCATTGTTTTCATTATCTTCCCCCTAAATTTGCAGGTTCAAGTATAAAAGAGGCTGTTACCAATACAAACCAGCCTCTTTTATTGATTAATTGTTTGTTAGAAGAAACTAGTTTTAAATGATGATACACTATTACATTCAGTAGAACCATTACTATTGGTTCCAATAACTTTCCAATAATAGGTTGTTAATCTGTTTAGTGTTATATTGGAAGTATAATTACTATTATTAATATCTGATATATTTATCTCAGAGCTGGAAAAATCACTATTATCATCAACAATAATTTGATAGCTGGAAGCATTCATTGAATCTCCCCAATCAAAATATGTATTATTGCGGGATATCCATCTTGAATCATTAGCTGGAGATAATAAATCAAAGCTTCCTGGTAATGTTGATGAGCTACTGTCCTTATATCCCATTACTTGGAATTCATATATACGTGCAGCTGAATCTCCTCCTGCATCTGTTATATATAATCTTACATAACTTGCAGATGTAAGGGCTATTGCGTGACTACTTATTCCTGATGTATTACCTTGCATATCAACTACATTTGTCCAATTAGTTCCATCGTTGCTGACTTGTATTTTATAATCGCTTGTATTATAGCCTGAGCCTTCTCCACCTGCTTCAGCATGCTTGACAACGAACTCACTAAGAACATATTCTGAGCCAAGTTCTACAACAAGCCAATGAGGTTCTGCTCCTGTTGCACACCATTTAGTATTTACTTCATTATCAACTGCTCCTGATGGTTCTTCTCCTGAAACGAAGGTATCTGCTGTAGCGTTTTTAGAAACAGCTATATTACTTACTGTTATGTCATTAGAAACTACAATCAATTCTTCCTTAGTCTCAATATCTTCACCCATTTCATTAGTTGCTGTTAAAGTTACATTGTAAATACCTTCAGTAGTGTAAGTTACTTGTGGATTCTCTTCATTGCTGCTGCTTGGTGAACCTCCTGGGAAATCCCAAGTGATTGACTGAGTAGCTTCTGTAGATTTATTATGAAATGTAACTGTTTCATTAGGCTTGATTAACGTCTTACTTACTGTAAAATCTGCTACTGGGATTGGATATGGAGGCCACTGAAAAGATACATTAGCTACTTGACCATGATTATAATTCTTATCAAGTGCTATTACTTCTAGAGTTGTCTCTGTTTCATAACCATCACGTCGCATTTCTGACACATAATATGCATTATTAGGTGTAGCCCCAATAAATTCTTTTGTACCATCAGATTTCACTCTATAAACTTCATATACTTCTATATCCCCATCAAGTTTGTTCCATTTTAATCTTGCGTCTGCATATAAACCTTCTCTAATATCATTATTAACAATTGTCAACCCAGAAACTGGTTGAAGTACGCTTAAATCTGTATTTCTTATGGATATCTGCCCTACATTTATTGTGTAGTCTGCTATAGTAGTATCACTATCAAAATTCAAAGATAACTGTTCTATAGTTTTACCAGCAAATCCACTTAATGATATTGTTTTTGTTGTCCACTCATTTTGTGTAGATGTTCCTACATCCAGATAAGTAAATTGATCCTTATTATCTTCAAAAGAAATACCTACCTGCATATGTGATTCATTCAATGGTGTTTTATAAGTTATGTATAAGTTAGTATTTGAATCTATTGAAAGATTAGTTTTGTAGAGTTTAAGATGTGTTGCATTTTCATGACTTAACACACCACTTACTTTTAATGAACTTCCACCATAATATGCAGTTGTCCAGTCAAAACTTGGATATAAAGGAGTACCAGTGCTATCTGCAATCCATCTCCATGTAGGTAGAACATCCTGCAAGCTTCTGTTATTCCAATCTCTGTTACGTTTCACTTCTCCATTCACCGCATATATGTGTCCATTACCAGTATTAAAATTAGTTGTAAATGGAAGACTGTCAATTGGTGATTTTGCTATTATGTAATGAGCTATACCTTTCCAATAATCTGATGTGTCATTATTTCTTGGGTCCCTGTATTTTCCTACCCAGAAGCGATTTGCTCTAGCATAGAAATCATCTCCATCTGAAGAACTTCTGAATGTCCAGTCAGGTCTATAGATTCCTATGGAAGTCTTAGCTTCCTGACCTTCTGGAAAAACTCCATCCCATTCAACATAGAATTGACCGCTTGGTTCATTATAACCATTAGCCTCAGTATAAACTCCTGCATACACATCATACTGACTTCTACCTAGGCTGATTGCCTTATCACGTGATGAAGACATATCATTCCACCAATAGTTTGTAAAGAATCCATTAGTGACTACATGATTTCCATCTTGGAAAAACATTTCATTATTGCTGGTAAGTGCATTTTCATATTGGATATTTCCATTCTTGCTCATTGAATCATACCAGTGAAGCTCCATTCCTTCTGGTTTATTCTCCTGGAAATATTTCATGAACTCCTGCATCTGTTTTGCATCTGCCGAAGTGGCACCTTGAGTTTCTTCGTGCATGAACCATCCATCAAATCCATAGTACTGTGCTACCTCAATAAGCTTATCTGCCCCAGGGAATACCCCTGCAGGATTTTCTTGTATCATTTCTCTTACCCATTGTAATTGACCACCATAATAATCAGGCTGGAAATTGACACAACCTAAAACTTTAACTCCATTTTTATGAGCTGCATCTATTACATCTGCACTAGGAGTAACGATTATACCTTCAGAAGCTGAACCACCCCACATAACTAATGAGTCCACATACTGCCAATAGTTGAATGTATACCTATCAAATACATCTGACCCTTGGGATGGGTTATCACTTGTACTTGGATTCATAGTAGCTAATATCTGAATCTTTGGCTCTGCCATTGCGTTACTATTAACTCCATCTCCAGTAAACCGGTTTTCCAAAGGAACTACTCCTCTATTAAAAGCTGAATCCTCATCTGTCTCTGGTGTCCACTCCAGTAATTCATTTGGATACCAATATGATGCATAAGGCTGCTGTGCATTGGCATTTTGTGTCAACATACAGAATGTCGCAAAAAAAGCTAGAACTAGAAATACTCTTAATTTCTTCATCACCATATCCTCCTTCATTATTCATTCAACATATATAGATTATATAAGTAAAAGACTTATAATCTAATGGATTTTTCTTAGGATAGCATTGGACAAATCTCTAAGAAATATAAAATGGCTGTTCTCGTACCGCAAATTATTACGAGACAGCCCCATTTCTATACTCCATAGGAGTATAATTAAATTCTTTTTTGAATACTCTATAAAAGTATTGAAGATCATTATAGCCTACACTCTTGGCTATTTCTTCAACATTGATATTTGTTTCTTTAAGCATTCTACAAGCATACTCCAGCCTCTTCATTGTAATGTACTTAGTACAGGTTACTCCTAACTGCTCCTTAAATATAGTAGAGAAATAGTTAGGGTTAATTCCATATCTAGCAGCTAGACTTTTTACATTAATCTTTTCTTCATAATGCATGTCAATGTATTTTGTAATTTCATCAACTAATTCCCTACAATTTATAGGTGTCTTTTTATTTATTATCAGTCTATTGTCAATGAGTCTATATAGATATAGTGAAATATCTTCTAGTCTATTGGCATAGTTCATGATATCATATTGTGATAAATCATATTGAGTAACCTTCTGTATTTCTACACTTGTGGAATATAATGTCTCATATATAGTATTTACTACCTCAGAATATAAGAAGTACAAGTTCCCAGCATTAGATTCTCTGAATCTATCTTTTGAAAATATCTCTTGTAGTAGTACTTCAACATTCTTGATATATCCTCTTTCAATATTCTTCTTTAGTAGCTTCAATTCATTTTTAGGGAACAAAAATTCATTTGATAAGTCCATATGCTCTCCAGTATAGATTTTATTAAGACCATAGATAAGTCTTAGGTCAAGAGCTTTCTTGGCTGATTTATAAAGTTCATCATTAATAAGGGTAAGTATAGTACTGATACCTATGGTCTTGGAAATCTGCTCCTCTGATAAACAATCATAGAATAACTTTTTACTGATCCTGTCACAAGTCAATTTTAACTTTTCTGCATCTCCCCATATTAATATCAATATTTGATTCAGTATATCCATGTTATTAAATGCATAATAATTGTCAAAATGAATATTAGTAACCAGATAATCAAATATCTTGGTCTTCACGTCTTCAATATCATAGTAATTATTTTTACATTCACCTTTTGCGTCATAGTTGATGTTCAGTACAATCAATTGATATTGGTTACTATTATACATAATAGGATAATTGTACTGTAAGAATTTACTGTCATGCTTATTTGATTTTAATAAATAGTTTAATTCATTTTCATATGTTAATTTTTCATTACGTATCTTTATATTAATATTTTCTTTTGATAAAATATTGTATTGTTTCTTTTCTTCTATACGAGAAATCACTTTATCAAGAGCTGACATTAGATCTTCATCTGTAGTAGGTTTCATAAGATAACTCTTCACACCCATATTGATAGCTGCTTCAGCATATCGAAACTCTGAATATCCGCTGATAATAATGAACTCTACATGCTTATTGAATTCTCTTACCTTCTTTATCAATTCTATACCATCCATATCTGGCATACAGATGTCAGTAATAATTATATCAATATCATTGTCTTTTATTATTTCCATGGCTTCAATACCATTTCTGGCATCATGGATCTCTTCAAACGGCAAATCAACTTTTTTAAGTTTATGTACAAGACCTTTACGAATCCATTTTTCATCTTCCACAACTAATAAAGTATACATACCATGCCCCCCCATCACAAATAAATCGGCAATTTGTAAATAACTTTTGTCCCTTTACCCATAACACTCTTTATATCTATTCCATATTCATCTCCACAAGTCATTTTAATTCTCAAGTTTACATTCCTTAAGCCTATACTCTTTCCTCGAGTTTGGTCAAGGTTGAATGACATATCATTAATGAATTCATTTATCTCCAGTAACATTTCTTCACTCATTCCAATGCCATTATCAGTAACGGTCATTATCAGGTATTTTTCAACCACTTCAGCTTCTATTTTAATTGTACCTTTTTCCCTATTTCTAAAACCATATTTTATAGCATTCTCAACTATAGGCTGTAAGATGAACTTTAGTATCTTATACTTTTTAATTTCCTCACTTACATTAGTTATAATACTATATTTATCATCAAATCTAATATTCTGGATGTCAATATAATTCCTTATATGATTCTCTTCTTGATAAAACATAACAAATTCTTCTGAATCCTTATTCAGACTATATCTGAACATCTCTCCCAGTTTTTGACTCATTATAGATATTTCATTACAGTCATAAATCTCCGCAATATAATTAATGGATTCTAATGTATTGTATAGAAAATGAGGATTAATCTGAAATTGCAGTGCAACTAATTCAGCTTCCCTTTTTTCAATTTTTTCTATATAATTTTCTCTTATAAGTGATTTTATTTTTTCTATTGAACCATTAAAATAATTATCCAGTTCTCCTATTTCATCTTCACCAATAACATTTTCAGTTATTTCAAGGTCACCTTTTTGCACCTTTAACATCTTTTTGTATAAAACCTGTATTCTGCTTGAAAATTTCTTAGAAAATAATATTGTTATCAAAATAACTAAAAATGTTACAATAATACCATATATGACTATACTCTTGGTTTCATTTTCTATCACTTCATAAATCGAGGAATAATGGGTTACAAAGAAAACTCTCCAATTATACCGATTTACTTTTTTATAGAAAACTACATCTTTGTTTTGAAGCACTTGTCTATAAGTCAATGTATTGTTTTTGGTATGCAAAGAATTGATTGTCTGCAATCCATCTTTTTTGTATTGTAAATCCCCTTCATAATAGACTAATTTGTTTTCATCATCCAGTATATACAAACTGTTTTTATAATCATTATCAGTCTTTTTATTAAGCCCAAACAATTCCCTATCCAATATATCTATTTTCAATAAACCTATAATGTTCCAATTTTCACTGGCAATGTCAATGATAGGTCTTACGATTGAAACTATGTTATCATCTAATGTTGGCACCTCATAGAAAAAAGTGGTCATTTCCTTACTGTCAATATTCATTTTATTTCCCCAAGTTTCCTCAGATATCATACTTATGTTAGAAACACTATGACCATCTCTAGGGAAATTAGGATCAAGAGAATACAGCATTATATTATAAATACCGTTGACCCTTTTGCTTTTATACATTATATCTATATTCTTGGATATCTTTTCATGTACTTTATTGACATCTTTTTGCTGCCATCTATCTGCTTCTGATAGTATCTTTTGAACTGAATCATTAACAATAATTCCCCAAGTCAGATTTTCATATACGTTCAATTTAAATTGAATACCATCTATGTATTTATTAAATAATTGTTCACTACTCTGAAATAATTGATGCTCTACTTGGTTATGCGTATTTTTATATGATGATATGCTGAATGTAATAATGGGTATCATACCAATAAAAATAATATACCACATTAATTTATAGAAAATCTTCATATTTCTTATATGTCGGCTAATTGTTGTATACATTCGTCTAAGCATCATAATCACCATATTATAAATTTTCAATCACTATAATTATAAAATATTCTATTACATTTTTCAACATAGACTATTTTAATGATTTATTAGAGTATATTATACTAATATTAAATAATATATTTATTAAAACTAAATATATAAACATTTGACTTTATACTAATGTTTCTGTATATTTATTAGTTAATACCTTTTAAAATTAATATTAATTTAGTTAAGACTAAAATTCAATTATAAATATACCTGAATGGAGTGATTTCATGTCATTATTACGAGTAGGATTTCAAGGTGTTAAAGGAGCTTTTGGCGAAGAAGCATTATATAATTATTTTGGAGAAGAAGTTCATACGGTAGCAGTTAAGAATTTTGAAGATATATGTACCTCATTAGAATCTGGAACAATAGAATATGGTGTACTTCCTATTGAAAATTCTTCTACAGGAGCTATTTCCGATGTTTATGATTTGATTAATAAGTATGAATGTCATATAGTTGGAGAAACCCATGTTAAAGTCAATCATAATCTTATGGGAATAAAAGGCTGTAAAATGGAAGATATAGAAGAAGTGTATTCTCACCCACAAGCATTCGAACAAAGCAAGAATTACCTGAATAATTATAAATGGAAGCTTGTACCCTATTATAATACTGCAAAAAGTGCTGAATACATTATGAAGCAGGGAAATAAAAAAATAGCAGCAATAGGCAGTAAAAAAGCAGCTCAACTATACAATCTAGACATACTAGCATCAAACATCAATTCTAATAACACCAATACAACACGTTTCATAATATTAGGAAAGAAATTAATAGTTAATGAAGAATGTAATAAAATCAGTGTAGTATTATCTACAGAACATAAAGCGGGAGCTTTGTATCACGTTCTAAAGCATTTTGCAGAAAATAATATTAATATGTTAAAAATAGAGTCCCGACCTAGGGGAAATACTCCTTGGGAGTATAATTTCTATATTGATTTTGAGGGTAATATCAATAATGATATCATTAGGCAAGCTCTTGAAAAGATGTCCAAGGATTGTCATCATTTCAAGATTCTAGGTAATTATAAACAATTCAATTAAGAACTATAAAAAGGAGGCTGTCGGATAATGCATCTTTCCTACAGCCCCCTGTGTTATTATCAATCCAATTTTACGCTATAAATGGAATTAATGCTATTGCAACAGCACTGCCAATCATTATTGCCGTTATTACTATAGCCACTCTTTTCATAAATTTTCTACTTCTGAATATGTTCATCTTGTTCCCTCCATGAATAATAATTTATACCCTTTTTTATTTATATACTAGTCCTTTATATTCATAAACATTGAGTTACTACTAATTATATATTATAATAACACTATTAGTCAAAAGATAAAAGAAGTTATTTTTGACAAAACGAGGTGATATAATGCCAATACCAATTTTTTTATTCTCATTCATAATACTAATTATTGTTATCAAATTAAAAATGACCCAAGCTGATAAAACAATAAAGAATACCAGTAAAACTTTTTGGGCAAGAGAAGAAAAGGCAATGTTCACGAGAAAAAAATCCCTTGAAAATCTTGATTATATTTATATTGATAAAAATGAATTGCCTATATTAACTAAAGAAGAGTGCTCTGATGACATAATATATATTCAAAATAAAGTCCTGGAATTATTAGAACATAAAATAGTTAATTTTCACGGCAAGACAAATACCGATCTTAAATTAGAATACGGTACTGCCAATTTAGATACTCTTATTATGTATGAAGAACATTATACCAAGCTTATAAAACATCTATACAAGTGGGGAAAGTTATTATACGAAAATAATAAAATAGATGCAGCTGTTCAGGTTTTAGAGATAGGCGTAAATATCAAAACTGATATCAGCAATCATTACATATTACTGGGAAGATTATATAAAATAAAAAAAGATACTAAGAGCTTTAATTCCCTATACTCACAAATCAGCAATACTGACTTTATGTTGAAGGATAAAATATTAAATGCTCTAAGCTCTTTATAATTTTTTATATTTAATTCAACTTATATATTTATTTTGCTCTACCATATGTATTAATAATATTATCTATAGCTCTGCTGGCTTCGCTTTTAGATAATTCGTCAATCTGCTTATCCAGGACTACATTATGTTTTCTTATTAGTGCCGCTAGATAAGCTTTTTGTTTATATGTAATTGCAGAAGTTTTCTTAGGTTTCCATAAGATTGGTTTAGGTATAAATAATTCCTTATTCTCTTCATAAAAATCCGCTTTAAGCTGATTATATAACTGATATGTAGCATATGCATCATTAAATGCACGATGACCATTAAGATAATCTATTCTATAGTAATCACATAAACAGCCCAATCTCCTGCTAGGCAAATCCTTTAATACCATTCTTGATATGGCCAATGTATCAAGGGCATTTTTTTCAAAATTCATATTTAATTTTAGTGCATATGTTTTTATAAAGCTGAAATCGAATTTTATATTATGTCCAAGTATATCAAATCCTTTACAAAAATCAATAAAATCTGGTAAGACAAAATTGATTGTAGGTTTATCCTTTACCAGTTCGTCAGTAATACCAGTAAGTGATACTATGTTGTCAGGAATTGATATTTCTGGGTTTATTAGCTGATTGAATTCATCTACTACATTACCATCAACTATTTTAACTGCTCCGATTTCAGTAATTCTACTATCCATCGGGCTTATACCTGTAGTCTCTATATCAAATGCTACAAAGTTCTTCATAATGACACCTCAGTTCATGGCTAAAATTTATTTAGACTCATTAGTTCCATCAATACATTCTAAAATACTATTTATATCCTCTAAAACCACATGGACCTCTTGTTTAAAGTCATCTAGTAATTGTAAGTGTTTATTATCCTCATTTAAATAGGAATATTCAAGTTCTCTAGATATAATTTCCAGATTATTAGCTCCAAGATTACCACAAACCCCCTTTAAACTATGTGATAAAATTTTCGCTTCTGTATAGTTATTTTCTATGCCTAATGTTACCAGGTCATCATATGCATTAGCATACTTATTCTTAAAGCCTATTAGAATTATTTTATATAATTTTATTGAATTCCCCAATTTCCCCAGAGCACTTTCATAATCAATATTTTCAGCGTTTATATTAATAATACACACTTTTTAAATACCTCTCTTTTTTTATTAGGTTTACTCATTGAGTAGTGCTCTAATCTTATCAATGAGCATTGAACATGCCACTTCATTATAACCACCTTCTGGTATAATAATATCTGCATGTTTCTTGCTTGGTTCCACAAATTCCTCATGCATTATCTTTACAGTGTTAAGATACCTATCAATAACAGAATCTAGACTTCTACCTCTTTCTTTTACATCCCTAAGAACCCTTCTGATAATACGTACATCAGCATCTGTATCCACATACACCTTAATATCCAACAAATCCCTTAAGTCCTTGTTCTCAAATATTAAGATACCTTCAATAATAATTACTTTTTTTGGCTCTACTGTTACTGTTTCTTCTTCTCTTGTGTGCTTCACAAAACTATAGATAGGACGTTGTATAGATGCACCATTCTTTAACTTGATTAAATCACTTATTAAAATGTCCGTATCAAATGCATTAGGGTGATCGTAATTAAGCATCTTTCTCTCTTCAAATTCAAGGTGATCATTTGCTTTGTAATAATAATCATGTGTTAAAGCAACTACTTCATTACCTAATACATCTTTTAGTTTATTTACTAGAGTTGTCTTACCTGAACCAGTACCTCCAGCAATGCCAATTATTATTGGTTTTTCCATGTTCATCCTCCCTATCTTACCTTAAAGCAAGCATGAATTATTTTATTTTTAAAACGCTAAAATAATATATCATAAAAAAATAATGACATGTATTAAATTAGCTAATTATTCTTTTTATAACCTACATTATAGTATCATGATTTGAATGTTTTTACAATAACTTAGGGCATATAGGCTAATTTATTCATCAATCACATTAATCATATTCTCAAGTCCTGTTTTACAATAAGGCAGTAAAAAACATCTTTCACATTTTGGACTTCTAGCAGTACATATAGCTCGTCCATGAGCAATTACTTGGGTATTATACCTAATCCAATGCTCTTCTGGCAATATTTCCATCAAATCGAATTCTATCTTAACAGGGTCAGTATATTCAGTGAATCCTAATTTTTTTGATATACGCTTTACATGTGTATCAACAACTATGCTTGGGATATTATAGATATTTCCTCTAATAACATTAGCTGTCTTTCTCCCAACCCCTTGAAGTTTAACTAGTTTCTCTATATCCTTTGGGACTTGTCCATCATGTTGTTCTAATAATGTCCTGCAACATCCAATAATGTTCTTAGCTTTATTTCTATAAAAACCAGTTGAACGAATATCTTGTTCCAGTTCACTTATATCTGCTTCAGCGAAATCTTTGACAGATGTATATTTCCTGAATAAATCTTTTGTTACAATATTAACTCTATCGTCAGTACATTGAGCACTTAATATGGTAGCAATAAGTAATTGCCAAGGGTTTTCATGGTCTAAATAACATTTTATGTCTTTTGGATAATTCTCATCCAATAAGTTAAGAACCTTTTTTATCGTCTTATTATTTGCCATAAAAATTCTTCCTTTCTATTTTCTATTTCCTGGGAAATATTCCCATTTCCTGGGAAATATTGTAAATTAGATTATTACCTGAACATATTTAGCATTATTTCTAAATATATCTCTATCATGATAATCAAATAATACTGCTATTTCCCTGTGTTCTATAGGTTCCACGAAGTCATCCGCCCATTTTATGATGTTAATAGGAAATATTTCCAAATGTGCCATTCTACTAATCTGTTTTGACGTATAATCTTTATAGTTTGGTAAGAACTTAATAATATTTTCTTCATTCTTATAAAAATCGATTATATCTTCTTTATGATTATCGTTACGTTCTAACCAATACGGGAATTTTTTGACCTTTTCCTGTAAGTACATATCAAATCGAAGAATATGCTTAATATTAACATCGTCTTTTTCTATAATATCATGGTAGAATTCTAATAAAATTGTGTACAACTTAATCTTATTATGATTAACTTCATGATAATTGTTCTTCAACCAATACTTCGCTAAAGATTCATATAGACTGAATGGTGTTTCAAAACTTCTCTCTATATATTTTATAGCAAAATAAAAATTTCCGCTATTATAATATATTTCCACCATCTCTTCTATCATCTTCAACTTCAAAATATCATCATAAGTCAATTCCTTGGTTCTAAGTACCTCGTAAGGTGCTTTATCTTTATACAGGATGTCATATCTATCTGCATCCTTTTTCAGTCCTGAACCTTTTAATATCTTCAAAAAACCTAATTGAAGCTGATGTGGCTGCAAATTATAGACATCATTAAATGACTTACCGAAGGAATCATAGTCTTCCCCAGGAAGCCCGGCTATTAAATCTAGGTGTTGATGTATATTATTTCCCTTATTGATTTTACTAACAACATTTGAAAGTCTTTCAAAATTAGTTTTTCTTTTAATATTGCTTATTGTCACTTCATTAGTGGATTGCACCCCAACCTCAAGTTGAAATAGTCCTGGTCTTACTCTGGACAAAAAATCTATAGTCTCATCATCTAATAAGTCTCCTGATATTTCAAAGTGGAAATTGGTATATCCATTGTCATGTTCATGGAGATATTTCCAAATTCCTAAAGCGTGTTTTTTATTACAATTAAATGTTCTATCAACAAATTTAACTTGTACCACTCCAGCATCAAGAAAACATTGTAATTCTTTTAACACTATAGGCAAACTTCTAAGCCTTACTCCTTTTTCAATAGAGGATAAACAGTACTGACAATTAAAAGGGCATCCTCTAGATGATTCATAATAGATTATTTTATTTTCCAATGCCCCAAACCCTTCATCATAGACAAAAGGTAATTGATCCAGTCCAAGAGGCTTACGTTGTGTATTTCTATATATTTTATTACCTTCTCTGTATATAATACCATCTATCATATTAATTGTACTTAATCCATCAACATAATGTTTCATAAGCTCATTGAAGGTTTCTTCTCCTTCTCCAACAATTGCTACATCTATTTCCTTATATTTTTCCATTAATTCCATTGAATCATATGAAACTTCTGGTCCGCCAAGAATAATTGTTGTCTCTGGAGATATCTTTTTAAAATCTCTTACCAATGATTTAACTATTTCTATGTTCCATATATAACAGGATATAGATAATATATCCGGTTTTTTCTTATATATTTCTTGTAGTATAAAATCGTATTGATTATTGATTGTAAATTCTACTGTTTCAATATTATCTTTATAATCTCTACAATATTTCTCCAAGTATCTTATTGCCAAGTTAGAATGAATAAACTTGGCATTGATTCCAACTAATAATATGTTCATGTATAAAGTCCTTTCCAAACTGATTTGTAATCTTATTATAACGTAAAGGGCTGTCTATAAGACAGCCCAAATATTTATTGTAAAGGCATTTTTATTGTTTTATAATTTTCTCCTTCATGGACGGAGATATACAATACATCACCTACCAAGGAAAAATAGTCAACTTCCTTATCATAAACCTTAGTAGTGTTATCATTTCTAAAGTCATACCTATTGATACCTTCAAAATTATAATATAACTTATCGTTTACAACAATTAAATCACTTATTGCTATTTCCTTGTTTACAACAACTTCCTTTGAACCGTTATCGATATTTCTTTTGATGATTATACCTTTGAAACTATCTTCACCACTTATGCTTAGATAGTATAACTGATTCTTGTCAGCGTATATAAATTCACTATAAGTATTAGTGAGAGTCTGTTTATCTGAACCATCCAATCTAACTCTTGCAAGCCTTTTGTTATTATTCTGATAGTAGAGCCAACCATCAACTATATTCTCTAGATTGCTGCTATCATCTACTATAACTGTTTGTTCATTACTTATCAGGTTCTTTTTCCATATACACCCATCTGTAGAATCATCTAGAGAATAGTATATATGATCCCCCACAACTTTGAAGGATATATTATATATCTTAGGGTCAATGAAAGTAATTATATTATTGATATTATCAGTTTCCAGATTGATTCTATCTATATAAGTAGTAAAATTAATGTTGATTCCATCTAATCCAGTATAGTATATATATTTCCCTTCTATCTGGAAATCTGTAACCCATTTATCAACAATAAGTCTTATCTCATTAGTATCAACATTATACTTGTAGAGGTAACCCATATAACCATCGACTTTGTAAACAAAGTATTTCCACTTATCATCCACCTGTTTTTCCATATCAAAGGATACATCGAATTTCAGATCTTCAAGGTACTTTTCTACAGTATAGTAACTTCCACCTTCCGAAGCCACACTCATATAGAACTTACCATCAATTATTTCCATATCAGTATAAGCCATACTAATAATGTCCAAGAATTCTCCTTGTGTCTGATTGTTAGAGATTCTATATAATAGATTAGCTCCGTTTTTTTCTACATAATAGATGTTTTCATCGTTGGCATAAATATCTTTTATAGTATTTTCTGTAACCTTGATGTTTTCGCTTCCATCATTATTAATTTTATATAGTTTACCATCATCATCTTCATTTTTATAATATATTATATCTCCAACAATATCATAGGTTGTAGTAAATACATTTATATATCTGCTGTCATTACCTGTACCTGGGTTATATATACCAATTCTCTTCTTGTTATCCAAGAAATAGATAGTAGTCCCTGAACGCTTAATATTACTTACTGGTATATTCGTTATATTAGTAGTAACGCTATTTCTTATATTAAAAGCATGTAACTTATAATTATCGTTCATATCAGTATAATAGATGAAATTATTATATATGATGAATGAACCTACCATCTTATCTATCACTAATTTTTTTTCATTCATGTTAATATCGAGACAATATAATTTTTTATCTACTGCATCAGTATAATATACATTTCCGTTGTTGGTGTCAAACATGTTGATAGCTATATCTGATATCTTTTTACCCATATCATCACCAACTACTTCGTAAAGCTTGTAAGAAGATAACTCATCAGCACTATCTAGACTTTCAAAGTTTTTGGAGAAGATTCTATTATCAACTTTAATATACATCTTATGATGTTGTTCTCCGCCTGTTCCAATAAAAATTTTCTTCTCTGATAAGTCAGTTTTTACTTTCCATATTCTATTTTGACCATAAAAATATAAGTAACAGTCTTTCTCATAAAAATCATTAAGGGATTCGTCAATAAATATTTTATCGGTCTTACCGTCGTAGCTGTTTATTTTGTAGAGATATTCATCCTGATTATAATAGATTACATCATCGACTACAAAAACCTCGCTAACACTTAAATCAAATAATTGTCTTTCATCACTGCCATCCAAAGCACAACTATACATTTTATTATCAAAATAGTATATCCTATCATTGCTTACGCTAAAATTAGTGAAATTCCCTTCTAATAGGAGCTTAGGATTTTTCCCATCACTATCAATACTGAATAATCCTTGATCAGTACTATAAAAAACAGTATCCCCATAATATTTTACAGAATAGATTTGGTTTTCTGTAGATACTATTTTAGTTTTTAGGGAACCATCTTTCTGTATTCTATAGATGTTATTTTCAAATATATAGAATATATAATCTTCACTTGTGCAGAAAGCATTTACATCCTCTTCAGAAAGTATTTCTTTGCCTGTACCATCCCAACTAATACGTGCTAATTTTGCTGGAGTATATTTTTCATTGGTATCAATAAAATAAATCCAGCTCTCTAAATTGTTTATTCCGTCAAATCTGGCATCAGCTATTTTTGTAAGCCCAGTACCATCTGTCTTCATTCTATATATTTTGTAATTGTCATCAGGATTTCCAAAATATAACCATTCATTAAAATTAATATCTGAAATTGTACTTTCTAAGTCAGCAGATTTTGTACTTGTTGTTTCATTATCCACAATGGTTACTTCTACTTTCTTTTCATTTTTACAGCTTGTTAGAAGAAAGCATATAAAAACCATTAGGATAACTATATATTTATTTATTCTCAATTTCATTTCCCCCTAAATAATTAGGTTCTTTCAACTAGTTCATTTGCACTATTTTTATATTGTTTCATTGTATCATATAGATTTTACAATAGTATTACTTTTATATTATTATTTTTATCTTTATCAATTTTAGCATATCTTAAACTATAACTTTAATTAATACTAACATATTTCATGGTATTTTTAAATCTATTCATGAATAATTACTGTAGTTCCGTCTGGAACATTTTCATAGAACCACTGAGCATCTTCCTCGCCAAGCCTCACACATCCATGACTTGCAGGTTCCCCTAGCTTATCCTGTTCTTCTTTTATTATATTCCAATCTTTATCTCTAGGAATACCATGAAATAAATATTGTTCTGTAATCCTTACCCAATATTTTGCTCCTTCTTTAAATCTTTCGGAGTAAAACCATAATCCTCTATTTTCTAAACTGAAAGTTCCAAGTAAAGTAGGCTCATCTTTTGTTCCACCTGAACATATCATTTCTTTTTTTATTTCATTATTTTCTCTTACAATAACTTTATGTCCTTCTTCTTTTAGAGCTACTTCCACCCATAACCCCTCTACTATATCTTCTATAACTTCATCATTGATTACAAATCTAGCTTCTACTTCTTCGGCTACTTCTTTTTTACATCCTCCTGCTATGCATACAAAGACAGTTAAGATAAGAATAAAAAATACATTTCTTAACATAATACAACCTCTAAATATATATTTACCTAATTATATTCATGCGTAATAATAATAGAATGTAAAAAGCTTGGATTCAATCTATATAAGTCGAATTAAATATATCTATCTATATGACACTATCTTAGTCCCCTCTAACCTTTTATTAACAACATCCCAATTAATATTCTCAAAGAATACCTTAATATATTCTTTTCTGTCGATACCAAAATCAATCATATAAGCATGTTCATATACATCCAAAACAAGTATTGGTTTACCATTATATACAGTTCCATCATCATGACTGTCTTGACCTATTATACGAAGTTTTCCATTATATTCTCCCTGTATTAATACTACCCATCCTCTCATACTTAACCCTGTATTAGTAAACATCTCTACAAAATTATCATAAGAACCAAAATCTCTATTTATCATATCCAGTATTTTACCATGTATCTTAGACTTACGCCCTGTTATATTACTAAAATACAGCTGATGCAGTATAATCCCATTCAATGAATATGATTCACCTTTTTTGAGGCTTCTTAATGTGCTATATGTTGAGTTAGGATTCTCATAGCTGTCTTTTTGTTTAAGCAAGTCATTGATTTCTCCAAATTTATTAATATAACCTACGTATAGATCATAATGCTCTTCTAATTGTTTTTTTGTAATACCATCCACAGTGTTAAAATTAAAAACTTGAGGTTTGTACATTTTATCACCCTTTGAGTCTATTACAATTATTATATGCATGGGATTGATAATATTGTAAGTCCTAGTTCCTGTTACACAAAAAAAAGATACTTACGTATCTTTTAACTGGGTAGGCAGGATTCGAACCTACGCATACTAGAGTCAAAGTCTAGTGCCTTACCGCTTGGCGACTACCCATCATAATATTAATTTTTTGGAACACAAAAGCGCGAGACGGGATTCGAACCCGCGACCCTCGCCTTGGCAAGGCGATGCTCTACCACTGAGCCACTCACGCATGAAAGCGGGTGATGGGAATCGAACCCACGTATCCAGCTTGGAAGGCTGGTGTTCTACCATTGAACTACACCCGCATATTATATTTTTTGTTAATGTTTCGATTAATGCCCAGAGGCGGAATCGAACCACCGACACGAGGATTTTCAGTCCTCTGCTCTACCGACTGAGCTATCTGGGCTGAATCAGCAAAAACAATTTTACCAGATATTACAGCACTTGTCAATACTTTTTTTAATTTAATGCCGGAGACCGGAATCGAACCGGTACGGTCTTTAAGGACCGCAGGATTTTAAGTCCTGTGCGTCTGCCAGTTCCGCCACTCCGGCATAAAGAATAATTTTCTTATGCCTAACAAATAAATATTTACAATGTAAGAATTTGCCTGCCAAGCAAAGTTAACTCTTTAGTGGAGGGAGAAGGATTCGAACCTTCGAAGGCGGTGCCAACAGATTTACAGTCTGCCCCCTTTGGCCACTCGGGAACCCCTCCATAAGAACATGATATATAATATCACATTTCTATAAAATGTCAATAGTTTTTCAACATTTTTTCAGCAGTTAAATAATAGTATATTAAACTCTCAAGGTTCCTTAATTATTTATAAAGTAGAAACCGCAGTTTCACTTTATTTTCCTTAGAAAGGAGG